>JABDJY010000424.1 GCA_013003285.1 Alphaproteobacteria bacterium
GCTCACCGCCAACACGCCCATGGGCATGCCGAAGTCACGCAACGCCTGATCGATCTGCGCCGGACTGGCGCCTTCCTCGACCAGGAAATTGGCTTCGCGCACTAGGGGCGCGCGGCTGCGATTGGCGACGAAACCATGGCTGACACCCGCCAACCCGCCAACCTTGCCGAAAGTGCGCGCCAGCCGCATACCGGTCGCCAGCGCTTCCGGTGACGATTTATCGGTACGCACCACTTCGAGCATCTTCATCACATTGGCCGGCACGAAAAAATGCAGCCCAATAACATCTTGCGGCCGGCCGGTCGCCGCGGCGATCTGGTTGATATCCATATAAGACGTATTGGTCGCCAGAATGGCGCCCGGCTTGGCGACGCCGTCCAGCTTGGCGAATATTTCCTTCTTGAGGTCGAGATCCTCGAACGCCGCCTCGATGATCAGATCGGCCTCGCCCGCCCCGCTGAAATCCAGGCTGGTTGAGATCAACCCCAGCCGGCGCGCCATTTCCGCGTCATCGATACGGCCCCGATCGACCATGCCCTGGTAATTCTTGGTGATCATGCCCATGCCGCGGTCGAGCGCCGCTTGAGAGGTCTCGACCGCGGTGACGGGAATGCCGGAATCGGCGAAACACATAATGATGCCGCCGCCCATGGTGCCGGCGCCGATCACCGCACCGGTCTCGACCGGACGTGGCGCGATATCCTTGCCGACTCCGGGAATTTTCGCCGCCTCGCGCTCAGCGAAAAAGGCATAGCGCAGCGCCTTCGACTGGTCGCTATCCTTGCAACGCGGAAAGCGTTCCCGGTCGGCGGCAACGGCCTGCTCGTAGGGCATGGTCAGCCCGTCGATCACGCTGCCCAGCGCCTCCAGGGGCGATTCCTGGCCGCGCAGGCGACGATTGGCGAGATCGCGGTATTTCTGGATGATTTCGGCGTATTGTTCGGGCGACCCGATGCCTTCTTTCGGCTCGCTGGAGACGCGCCGTGGCCGGCCCTCGTCGAGTATCCTTTCGGCAAAGGCGATAGCGTCATCGAGTAGATCGCCCTCGGCGATTTCATCGAAGATGCCGAACTCGAGCGCTTTCGCCGCGCCGATGGGTTCGCCCAAAATGATCATGCTGAGCGCATTGTCGAGGCCGGCAATCCGCGGCAAGCGCTGGGTCCCCGCCGCCCCGGGGAAGATGCCCAGCTTGACCTCCGGCATACCCACCCGCGCGCTTGGCGCCCCAATTCGGAAGTGGCATCCCAGCGCGGTTTCCAAGCCCCCGCCCAACGCCGTGCCATGAACCGCCGCGACGATGGGTTTTTCGATAGTGTCGAAATGATCGATGATAGACAGCAGATGGGGTTCGCGGGCCGGCTGATCAAACTCGCGAATATCGGCGCCGGCCGGAAACGTACGGCCCGCGCCGATCAAGACGACCGCCTCGACCGCATCGTCGGCCGCCGCCCGGTCGATCTGCGTCATCAACCCTTCGCGCACGGCCAAGCCAAGCGCATTGACCGGCGGATTGTCGACCGTCAATACCGCGATACGCCCGCGCACCTCATAACCGACGGCTTCGGACATGATTCAATCTCCCCTGCTGGCGGGCCGCTTCGATAAGGGTGTGAACGGCCTTCACCTGTATTACACTGCTATGATGCAGGCGTCGCAGAACGCCGTCAAACGAAGCGGGGGACATATGCTATTTGGCCATCCAGACGAACTTCTCGACCATGTGGGCGAGGAAATTGGCCTCAGCAGTTGGGTCGAAATCGATCAAGCCAAGATCAACTATTTTGCGGACGCCACCGGCGATCATCAGTGGATTCATGTGGATCCCGAGCGCGCCGCGCGCGAAGTACCCGGCGGCAAGACCATCGCCCACGGGTTTTTGCTGCTGTCACTGTTTCCGGCCCTGTCGGACGAGTTCTTCCACGTCGCGCAAACCAGCTACACGCTGAATTACGGCCTCGAGCGGCTGCGCTTCACATCCATGGTGCCGGTCGGTTCGCGGGTGCGTTTGCGCCAGTCCATCGCCAGCGCGGAAAAGAAAGATGAGGGGGTGCGGGTGGTCCTCGAAGGCGTGTTGGAAATCGAGGGCAGCGAGCGCCCGGCGGTGGTCGCCCAGACCATTCGCCTAATCTATCCCTAAACCCAAATCCGGCGGACCCCCATTGTGAGCACAGCCAAACGCACCTTCTCCCGCACCGACCAGGTGGTGCCGGTGCTCGACCAGCATCGCTTCGACACCGATCCGCTGGTCGGTTGGCTCGACGCGAATGTGGATGGCTTTCGCGGCCCCCTCGAGATCGCCCAATTCCAGGGCGGCATGTCGAACCCGACATTTCTGATCACCGACGCCGGCGGCGCCCGCTATGTCTTGCGCAAGAAACCGCCGGGCGAGTTGCTGCCCTCGGCCCACGCGGTCGACCGGGAGCACCGCATCACGTCGGCGCTTGCCGAGACGCCGGTGCCAGTGGTCCGCACCCTGGGCCTTTGCGACGATAGGTCTGTGGTCGGCACGGAGTTTTTCCTAATGGAGCACGCCGCCGGCCGGGTATTCCACGACCCCTCCCTGCCCGATCTGACGCCGGACGACCGGGCGGCGATCTACACCTCCATGGGCGAGACCCTGGCCGCCCTGCACCAGGTCGATTTCAGCGCCGTGGGTCTCGACGATTATGGCCGGGTCGGCGGCTATATGGGCCGCCAGGTGCGCCGCTGGTCGCAGCAGTATGAGGCCAGCAAGACCGACGATCTGGCCGAGATGGATCATCTGATGGCGTGGCTGCCCGACAACATGCCCGACGATAGTGAGACCACCATCGTGCATGGTGATTTCCGTTTGGAAAATCTGATCGTCCACCCGACCGAGCCCAAGGTGATCGCCGTACTCGACTGGGAGCTGTCGACCCTGGGCCATCCCCTGTCGGACCTAGCCTATAACTGCCTGCCCTATCACTGGCCGCAGGAATCCTTCGGCGATATGCGCGGCCTCGACCCGACGACCCCCGGCATCCCCGCCGAGCAGGATTATGTCGCCGCCTACTGCGAGCGCATCGGCCGCGGCGAGATCGACAATTGGACCTTCTATCTGGTGCTGTCGCTATTCCGCCTCGCCGCCATCATCCAAGGCGTCTACTAT
>JABDJY010000425.1 GCA_013003285.1 Alphaproteobacteria bacterium
GTATTGGGCCACCGGTGCATCGAGATCCACTTGGCCGCGATCGGCGAGAACATGAACCGCCAGAGCGCACATGGATTTCGCGACAGAGTTCATCAAGACGATAGTGTCTTCGTTCCAAGGCTGCGTGCGGGCCTCATCCCGGTGGCCGCCCCAAAGGTCGACGATTTTCTCACCGTCCTTGTAGACGCACACGCCCGCACCGATCTCGCCTCTGGTTGCGAAGTTCTCGTGAAACGTTTCTTCAACCGCCGAAAATGCGGGATCGCAGTAACCGCCAACGGGAATGTCGCTCTGGGTCATGGCGCTTGTCCTCTGATTTTGGTTTTATTTGGGCACACCGATACCTTAGCCCATCTACCCTATTCGCACCCCGCGCCTACGTATCAGACCACGCCATAAGCCAACATGGCGTCGGCGACTTTTACGAATCCGGCGATATTGGCGCCGCGCACATAGTCGATATGCTCGTCCCCTAGGTTGCCGCCGAATTCGACGCAGCGGTCGTGGATGCCTCTCATAATCTCGACCAAATGGTCCTGCAGCTCGTGCTCTTTCCAGGATACCCGCGCCGAATTCTGGCTCATTTCAAGACCGGAGATGGCGACCCCGCCGGCGTTCGCTGCCTTGCTGGGGGCAAACCGGATTTTGGCATCCTTGAAGACATGAACCCCTTCGAGATCGGTCGGCATGTTGGCGCCTTCGGCGACGCCCGAGCAGCCGTTCTTGACCAGCATTCGCGCCTCATCGCCATTAAGCTCGTTCTGCGTCGCGCAGGGCAATGCGAGATCGCAGGGTACCGCCCAGGGCCGCTGGCCCGTATGGAACATGGCCCCCGTGAATTCTTTGGCATATTCTTCGATCCGGCCGCGGCGGACGTCTTTTAGCTCCTTAACCCAGGCCAGCTTTTCCAAGTCGATGCCATCAGGGTCGTGGATGAAGCCGCCGGAGTCCGAAAGCGTGAGCACCTTGCCCCCCAGCTGGTTGATCTTTTCCGCCGCGTAAATCGCCACATTGCCCGAGCCGGACACAATGCAGGCCTTACCGTCGACCGAATCGCCAATACGCTCGAGCATGTTCTGCAAGAAATAGACCGTGCCATAGCCGGTCGCTTCGGTGCGGATGAGACTGCCGCCATATTCCAGACCCTTACCCGTCAGTACGCCAGTGAACTGATTGGTAATGCGTTTATATTGGCCGAACATGTAACCGATCTCGCGCGCGCCGACGCCGATATCGCCGGCCGGCACGTCCACATCGGCGCCCACATGGCGATAGAGCTCGGTCATGAACGACTGGCAAAACCGCATCACCTCGTGATCGGTCTTGCCCTTCGGATTGAAGTTCGAGCCGCCCTTGCCGCCGCCCATGGGCAGGCCAGTGAGACTGTTCTTAAAAGTCTGCTCGAAGGCGAGGAATTTCAGGACGCTCTCGGTGACCGACGGGTGGAACCGGATGCCGCCTTTGTAGGGACCGATGGCGTTATTGTTCTGCACCCGCCAGCCGCGCTGCACCCGAATATTCTCGTTATCGTCCTCCCAGCAAACACGGAAGCTGACCACCCGGTCGGGCTCGGCGATGCGCCGCAGGATCTGATATTCGTGATATTCGACCTTGTCTTGGATGTAGTCGAAGATGTCTTCGGCGACTTCCTGAACCGCCTGCACAAATTCCAGCTGACCGGGATTGCGTTTCTTGACCCCCTCGATGAACTGATTGAAGTCGACATGATCGGAGACGCTCATCGTGTTTACCCGCTGCGTTGGAACAAGAAGGGCCGATGATGTCAGGTTGATAGCGCGCGGTCGAGCAGCGAGCGCAGCAAGTCGGCGTTCGAGGGATCGGCTGCGAGGTCGCCACGTTCGATGCGGTGGGCGAT
>JABDJY010000443.1 GCA_013003285.1 Alphaproteobacteria bacterium
ATGCCGCGAAACCCTCCTGGTTTCCTATGAAACCGCCTTGGTTTTGGCGGTCTTTTTCGTCGCGGCAATGGTGGCGCAGCAGGTCTAACAAGATATTAACAAAAGATTTAATCGAAAATGGTTTGATTTATATATGAAGTAAATTGTCCGTTTTTTATTAGACAAATTTGAAGTAATTATTGACAAAATTAGATTTAATTTGCAATTGACGTTATTGCGGGGTCGCTACAATATTATGGTTAACGGGAAACAGTGACTTTTGCTGTTAAAAACGCGATGAGGCAAGCGGTATGCGGGGCGAACGGCCGTGCCGAACATCGTTAAATGCAGCGGAATACTTGATTTCCTAAAATGCTAACAATTTTTATGAAAACTTAATTCGTTTTCGGGTATAAATTCGTTTTACGTCTGTAAGGAAGCGTGAGTTTACGTCTGTAAGGAAGCGTGAGAAAGCTGGAATATTCGGATCGAATACGAAGATTGATCCAGAAACGTTGAGGGCGATTCGCCGCCAAGCTATAACTGGGCATCGGGCGTCGTATTGCAGTTGGACTAACTAGACGCACTGGCATTGCTGGTGAAATCAACTGAGGTTGGGTAGGTCATGAGAAACCGGGCAATTTTAATGTTAGGGCTGGCGGTTGTCTTTGCCATCGTTGCGGCGTTCCTGGCGCAAAGTTGGTTGCGCAGTCAGGTTGGGCCGCCGGTCGAGCAGACGGTGATCGTTCAAGAGGCGCCGAAAGCGCCGGAGACGACAATCGTTGTGGCGCGGCAACCTCTATTCTACGGCAATGAGCTGACCCGCCAGAATGTCAGGGAAATTCCCTGGCTTGCTAACGACCTGCCGGCGGGCACCTTCCAGAAAATCGAAGATCTATTTACCGATGACGAGAGCAGGATCGTTCTGCGCACGATGGAGCAAAACGAACCGGTGTTGGCATCGAAGATTTCGGGCGACGATCGTGCCGCGACCATGTCGGCCATCATACCGATCGGCATGCGTGCGATTACCATGGGCTCGAACGTCCTTACAGGTGTCGGCGGCTACATCATCCCCGGTGATCGCGTCGATATGATGTTAACCCGCGAAGGCGGGAGTAAGCTCGAGACCACCGTGTTGCTGCAAAATGTCCAGATACTCGGCATCGACCAGCAAATCAGTGAAGACCAGCAAGAACCTCGTGTGGTGCGCTCCTTAACTATCGCGGTGACCCCGGCCCAGGCGCCGAAGATCGTGCTGGCCTATTCGGTCGGCAAGCTCACATTGTCGTTGCGCAATCGCGGCGACGCCGATCCGACGCGGGCGACCCGCGTGACCGTTGCCGACTTGGGCATTGGTGAGGCCTTCCGGCCCGAGGGCGCCGGAACGACGGGTTCGCGCAATGTGGCCCGGGCGGTAACGGTAACGCCGCGCAAACGTGGCGCGTCGGTTGCTGTCGCAAGAGGGTTGAAAGTCTTTAAATATACCGTCCAGCGCGAGAAGTTCGAGCCGTTAACGCCGACCCAATTGGCGCCGTCGGCCAGTGACGGTGCGTCCGATAGCGGCGCGTCTGCGCCAGCAGCGGCTGCCGCAACCCCGCCGACGGATGCATCGGATGGTGCGGCAC
>JABDJY010000446.1 GCA_013003285.1 Alphaproteobacteria bacterium
GCCCGACACCATTCGATTCTGGAAAACTCGCATCGAAGAGACCGACGCGGACAAGACATTTTCCGTCGGCTTGATTTACGGCCCCAGCGGTTGTGGCAAGTCGTCGTTGCTGGCTTTCATCTGCGGCACCTTGCCGCCGGTCTTCGGCGCCACCGGCGAGGCGCGCCTGGACGGCGGATCGCTCGATGGCCTGCCGCCCGAACAGCGCCATGTGGGTATCCTGTTCCAGGACGATCTGTTGTTTCCCCATATGTCGGTCGGCGAAAACCTGTCCTTCGGCCTGCCGCCGGGGGTGACCGGCCGGGACGAACGCCGCGCCCGGGTCGAGGCCGCGCTTGCCGAAGCCGGATTGGAGGGCATGGCCGACCGCGACCCCGATACCCTGTCGGGGGGCCAACGGGGACGGGTTGCGGTCATGCGCACGCTGTTGTCGCAGCCCCGTGCCCTGCTGCTCGACGAACCCTTTTCCAAGCTGGACGCCGATTTGCGCGAGCGCTTTCGCACCTTCGTATTCGCCCATGCCCGCGATAACCGCATACCCACCCTTTTGGTGACCCACGACCCCAGCGATGCCGAAGCCGCTGCCGGTCCGGTGGTCGAACTCCTCTAACATGAACATATTCTTTGACCTCATGCCCCCCGGTGTGTGGGGGCTCGATCTCGCGGTCGCTGCTGCAACATTGCTAGCCGCCGGCCTTATTCGCGGCTTTTCGGGCTTCGGCTCGGCCATGATCAACGCACCGGTATTGAGCCTGCTCTGGGGGCCGACAATCGGCGTCCCGGTGGCGGCGCTGGTTGAATTTGTGCCCGCTATTCAGCTCACGCCGCGGGCGATCCCCGACGCGTTATGGCGCACCGTATGGCTGATGGGCGTCCCGGCGCTGATCCTGATCCCCGCCGGCGCATTCCTGCTCATCACGCTGCCGAGCGACCTGACGCGCCGCGTCGTCGCCTCGATTGTGTTGATTCTGGTCGCCACCCTGTGGTCGGGCTGGCGTTACAAAGGCCAACGAACCGCGCCGCTCAGCATGGGCATCGGCGCGTTTAGCGGGTTGCTGTCGGGCACCACAGGCATCGGCGGCCCACCGGTTATTATTTATCTGATGGCCGGTAAGGATAAGCCGGTGGTGCTGCGGGCCAACATGATCGGGTATTTCACCATTGTTCTACTTGGCATGGCCGTGACCTTTGCGCTGCACGGCCTGTTTACCCCGATCGTATTATGGCGTACGGGCTTTCTGGTGGTGCCGTTCATCGTCGGCATTTTCGTCGGCGCACGGCTGTTCCCCTATGCCGCCGAGCGCACTTTCCGCAATATTGCCCTGACGGTTCTGGCGCTGTCGTCGACCTACGTGCTGTTCGCCTAACGGCAACCGCGCGCGTTGGATTCGTGCGCCGCGCGCATGAATTGGCGCCAAATCTCTGCCGGCACGCCGCCACCGGTCATGGATCGCCGGTTCACTTGACCCATGGGGCTGGCGTCGTCATTACCGATCCAGACGCCGGTGACCAACTTGTCGGTATAGCCGATGAACCAAGCGTCCCGCGATTCCTGGCTGGTACCCGACTTGCCAGCCGCCGATCGCCCGAAGGCCGCGGCCCGGCCGGTCCCCCAATCGACGACGGCGCGCAACATTTGGTCCATGGCCGCGACATGCTGCGGCGCCACCACCTGGTTATCCGCGCGTCGGCGGTGGCGAAACAGGACGTCATCGCCGCCGCGCACCTCAACCAGACCATAGGGTGACACGGCAGCGCCGCCATTGGCGAACACCGCATAGGCGGCGGTCAGTTCGAGCAAAGTCACTTCGCCGGCACCCAGCGACACTGACGGATGCGCCGTCAACGCTGATGTAATGCCCAGCCGCCGCGCCGCTTGCAGCACATTGTCGCGCCCGACATCTTCTGCGACGCGCACGGCCGTCGAATTTACCGAGCGCGCCACCGCTTCGCGCAGGGTAATTTCACCGCGAAATTGGCTGGAAAAGTTACGCGGCGTCCAACCATCGACGGTGATCGGGGCATCGAGCACCCTGGTGTCGGGCGTCATGCCGGCTTCGAGCCCCGGCAAATAGACGATCGGCTTGAAGGCCGATCCCGGTTGGCGCAATGCCTGGGTGGCCCGATTGAACTGACTGTCGGTATAGCTACGGCCCCCGACCATGGCGCAGACTTCACCTTGCGGCGTCATGGCCACCAACGCGACCTGAGCATCACCAACATCGGCCTTAGCCACGGCCCCCGCAGCCAGAGCTTGCAGGCGGGTCGACAATGTGGTTTCGACGCGCAAATCGGCACTGCTGCTACCGGCGATCCCCGCCGCCTGACCGAGCACCCAATCGGCAAAATAACGGCTACTCGGGCCCGACCCGGCATCACCCGATGCCGCGGCTTGAGCATCAGCACGCCTGAGCTGGGAAAGGGCGGCACGGCGCTTTAAATCGCGCAGCTCGGCAGGGTTCACAAATCCGGCCTTGACCATGGCATTCAGCACCACATCGGTGCGTTGGCGCGCCGCGGCCGGATCATGCGCCGGGTTGAAGCGCGATGGCGCGCGCAGCAAGCCGGCCAGGAGCGCTGCCTGATAAACATCGATATCGCGCGCCGAAACCCCGAAGTAGCGCTGCGACGCCGCCTCGACGCCGTATGTACCGGCACCGAGATAGACCCGATTGAGATAGATCGAGAGCAGATCGTCTTTCTCGAAGCGGCGTTCTAGTCGCAACGCCAGGAGCAATTCCTTCACCTTACGCTGGATCGTGCGTTCGGGCGTGAGGAACAGGTTTTTCGCCAATTGCTGGGTCAGGGTCGAGCCGCCCTGTACAAACCGGCCTTTGCGCAGATTAACGAATATGGCGCGCAACAGGCCACGCCCGTCAAAACCCGGATGTTCGAAAAAGCGCCGGTCCTCAATCGCAACGACAGCCTGTATGAGATGGGGCGGCAGTTCATGGGCGCTCAGACGGCGGCCATAAAGATCGCCATAGGACGCCAAGCGGCCACCGTCAGTGTCGAGAAGGACGATTCCGGGCCGTCGGGTCTGCGCCGTGTTGGGTTCAAGCCCGTCGATGGACGGCAGTCCCCAGGCGAACCAAGCAACAGCGACACCGATAATGACAGAGCTCCAAATCGCACCGACCAGGCTCCATTTAAGCAGCCACAAGATACGCGAATTGGATTTCTTTGCGCGCGACGACTTGCGGGCAGTTTTCTTGCCGGGCGCCTTTTTCGGAGCCGCCTTGGGCGACCGCCGCGGCTTCGCTTTGCTCTTCGGTTTGGCAGCGGGACGTTTGGCCATCAGCGCAGGTCTATCGGCCGTCAGTGGTCAAAATATGGCAATCAAACGTCGAGATTGGCGACTTTCAGCGCGTTCTCTTGAATGAAGTCACGCCGCGGCTCGACCTCGTCGCCCATCAGGGTCTCGAAAATCGAGCCCGCCTCATCAGCTTGCGCCACGCGCACTTGCAACAGCGCTCTGGCTTCCACATCGAGCGTGGTCTCCCACAATTGTTCAGGGTTCATTTCACCCAGCCCCTTGTAGCGCGAGATCGACAAGCCCTTACGGCCGATTTCCAAGATCGCTTCGAGCAGGGAAACCGGGCCGGTGATGGTGTATTCGGTGTCTTTTCCGACCAATTTCGAATGCCGCATATAGTCGGCCTGCAATTCGTCGCGCAGGACGTTCAGACCGCGGGCCTCCGCTGAGTTGATAATTCGCTGGTCGATAACGAGGCGCTCAGGCACCCCGCGCAGCGCCCGGGTGAAGGCCAATGCCCCGGTGCCGTCGATGGCGCCCTGCCAACCCCGTTCGAGCGGCGGCGCCAGCGCATCGAGACGCTTGGAAATATATTCTGCCGCACCCGCCGCATTCTCTGGATTCGCCAGAAGCTCGGGGTCGAGCGCGCCGGCGATCGCCGCCTGCTCGACAACCGTCGGGTTGGGTAAATGCTGCGTGAGCGGTTTCATCAAACGGCGCACTTCCTGCGCTGTCCCCAACATCTTGTGTAAATCATCACCGGCGCGCTGATCGCCATCGGGCACCGCCAGGACGACTTCGCCGACCCCGGACTCGATCAAATGCTCTTCCAACGCGCTTTCGTCCTTCAGATAGACCGCCGATTTGCCGCGGGCGACCCGGAATAGCGGCGGTTGAGCGATATAGAGATGGCCGTGCTCGATGAGTTCAGGCATTTGGCGATAGAAAAAGGTCAGCAGCAAGGTGCGGATATGCGATCCGTCAACGTCGGCGTCGGTCATGATGATGATTTTGTGGTAGCGCAATTTCGCCAGATCGAAATCGTCGCGGATGCCGGTGCCCAGCGCCGTAATCAGAGTGCCGATCTCGACCGAGGACAGCATCTTGTCGAAGCGCGCGCGCTCGACATTGAGGATCTTGCCCTTCAGCGGCAGGATCGCCTGATACTTGCGATCACGGCCCTGTTTGGCCGATCCGCCAGCGCTATCGCCCTCGACCAGGAACAGTTCGGCCTTCTCAGGATCGCGCTCCTGACAATCGGCCAGCTTGCCGGGCAGGGAGGCAATATCCAACGCCCCCTTACGCCGGGTCAATTCCCGCGCCTTGCGGGCCGCTTCGCGGGCCGACGCGGCTTCGATGATCTTGTCGATTACCGCGCGCGCCTCATTGGGATGTTCCTCGAACCACTGGCCGAGCTTGTCGCTGACAATCGATTCGACCACCGGGCGAACCTCGGACGACACCAGCTTATCCTTGGTTTGCGAGGAGAATTTCGGGTCCGGCACCTTGGCCGAGAGCACGCAGGTCAGCCCTTCGCGGGCGTCATCGCCGGTGAGCGAGATTTTGGCGCGTTTGGCCTGGCCGCTCGATTGGGAATAGCTGTTGATGGTGCGCGTCAGCGCCGCCCGGAAACCGGCCAGATGGGTGCCGCCGTCGCGCTGCGGGATGTTGTTGGTAAAACACAGTACCGTCTCGTGGTAGCTGTCGTTCCACTGCATCGCCACTTCGATGACCACATCGTCGCGCTCGGCGATTAGATGGACCGTATCGCCGCTCAACGCGTTCTTGTTGCGGTCGAGATACTCCACATAAGCCTTCAGGCCGCCCTCATAATGCATTTCGATGCGTTTGGGCTCGACCCCGCGATGATCGTTCAGAATCAACGTGACGCCGGAATTAAGAAAGGCCAGTTCGCGCAGGCGGTGTTCCAGCGTGTCCAAATCGAAATCGACGCTGGAAAAAGTGTCCGTCGACGGCAGAAAGGTGATCTCAGTCCCGGTCAGCGGCCCGGTGCTACCATCGGGCTGTGTCACTTCCGGCGCCGGACCCACAATTTCCAAATCGCCGTTTGGTTCGCCGTGGTTGAAGGTCATTTTATGCTCTTGGCCGTTCCGCCAAATGCGCACCTCCAACAGGCTCGACAGCGCGTTGACGACCGAGACGCCGACACCATGCAGACCGCCTGAGACTTTGTAGGAATTTTGATCGAATTTCCCGCCCGCATGCAGTTGCGTCATGATGACCTGGGCGGCTGAAACACCTTCCTCATCATGGATATCCGTCGGGATACCGCGGCCATTATCGATAACGGTTACCGAACCATCGGGATTGAGCGTCGCTTCAACGGTGTCGCAATGACCGGCCAGCGCCTCGTCGATCGAATTATCGATCACCTCATAGACCATATGGTGCAGGCCCGACCCGTCGTCGGTGTCGCCTATATACATGCCGGGGCGCTTGCGCACGGCGTCGAGCCCACGCAGAACCTTGATCGAGTCCGCGCCGTAATCTTCTTCCGTGATCGCGATGTCAGCGACCGCTTCGGCGATTTCTTCCGATTTATCCGTCATCTCACTCAATTCCCCATCGGGATAATGTCATTTTCCGGACCATCAACAGCCTGGCTGATCGCGGAACTGACCGACGCATCGGCCACTTGGAAAAATTGCGCGGCACCACGAAAGCTTTCGAACAAACTGTCGTCAGTGCCCGTCAGCCAAGCCTGCGCGCCGAGATCGAGAATGCGCGCCGCCAATGCGGCGCGGCGCCCCTCATCGAGATGGGCCGCAACTTCATCGAGCAGCAGCACCGGGGCCGCGCCCCGGTCGAGCGCCAACAGATGCGCATGGGCCAGCACCATGGCGATCAACAGGGCCTTTTGCTCCCCGGTCGAGCAACGCGCCGCCGGCATGTTCTTGTCTATATGGCTGACCTTTAAATCGCTGCGGTGCGGGCCATGTTCGGTGCGCCCGGCCGATCCATCA
This sequence comes from Alphaproteobacteria bacterium, assembly GCA_013003285.1. Lineage (GTDB taxonomy): Bacteria > Pseudomonadota > Alphaproteobacteria > UBA6615 > UBA6615 > JABDJY01. The sequence continues at coordinate 6,241 of JABDJY010000446.1, forward strand.
CGCCCACGCGTCGCCGCCAGTACGGCCCGTAACTGGTCTTCAGCAGCCAGCGCCGGTCCTTCGGCCAACCATCGGTCCACCTCCCCGACCAGTTCGATACCGGCGCGGGGGAATGGTAAGTCGGCGGTTGCGTCACCGGATTTAAGCGCCGCATCAAGTTTCGCCACCGCCTCGCGCCGCGCCGCCGCCAGCGCAATGCCCGACGAAGCTATGGTTTCCTCGAGGACCGACAGCCACGCCCCATCGCCGGTGTTATCGCGCAACAGGCGCTGACGCCCCCGCACGGCCTGTTCATAGGCCGCCAGTCGGTTCGCATGCTCGGGATCGAAGCCGAAAACCATACGGTCGATAAACCGGCGCCGTCCCGACGACCCCTCCTGGAATAAACGGTCCATCTCAGGCGTGAGCCAGACGATGCTCAGATGCTCGGCCAGCGATGCTTGTCCGCGCGCCGGGGCGCCATCGATGCGCACGACGCGCCGGCTGCGCTGAGCACCGCCTACCAGACCCTCGATGCCGGTTCCCAACGCGACCTGACCGCCGACCGTATCGACCCGCGCAGCCACGGCCCAGCCCGGTGCGACAACATCGTTCTGGGCCCGCGTAACATCGCCCAACGCCGCGCGGCGCAAACCGCGGCCCGGCGCCAAAAACGACAAGGCTTCCAATAGGTTGGTTTTTCCGGCGCCATTCGCCCCGGTCAGAACCACCGGCGCGGCGTCGATCTCGAGGCGGAGCGATCGGTAATTCCGAAAATCGGTGAGATCGAGCCGCCGTATCGCGCCGGTCATCGCGCTTAGCCGCAACCCGCTCGCCGGCAGAAAGGCACCCTGCAGGGTCTCATCCGATTGTCTGAGGGCCGCGCCGCTCACACGCGCATCGGCATGAGAACGTACAGCGCCCTATCGTCACCGGTATCGCGCACGATCGTCGGCGACGCCGGATCGGCCAGGATAAACTGCGCCTCATCGCCTTCGATTTGGGAGGTGATGTCGAGCAAGTATTTGGAGTTAAAACCAATCTCCAGGCCGCTGTCAGTGTAACCGACCTCAAGTTCTTCGGTCGCGCTGCCATTCTCGGTGCTGGTCGCCGACAGGGTCAACGACCCCGGATTGACCGCCAGCTTGATGGAGCGGCTCTTTTCCGACGAAATGGTCGAGACCCGATCCACAGCCGCCGCAAAGACACTGCTATCGACCACCAGAACTTTGTCATTGTCAGTGGGGATCACCCGTTCGTAATCGGGGAAAGTACCGTCGATCAGCTTTGAGGTGAGAATGATGCCATCGAATTCCAGGCGTATTCTTGTGTCGCTCATGGCGATTTCGACCGGGTTGGCGGTCTCGTCGATCAGCTTGCGCACTTCCGTAATCGCCTTTCGCGGCGCGATCACGCCGGGCATACCCTCCGCGCCCGCCGGCAACGCCGTCTCAACACGGGCCAACCGGTGACCATCGGTGGCAACAGCGCGCAGAAAATGCTCTCCCTCCGATTCGACCGCATGCAGGTAGATACCATTCAGATAATACCGCGTTTCTTCGGTCGAGATGGCAAATCGGGTGCGGTCGATCACTGCGCGCAATTCGTCGGCTGCCAGCGAAAACGCAACGGGTAGATCGCCGCCGCTGAGGACCGGAAAATCTTCCACCGGCAAGGTGCTTAAACTGAACTTCGACCGGCCGGCCCGCAGCAGCAATTGGCCTGCCGCCGCGTCGGTCTCTACCTCCACCTGGGCGCCATCGGGTAGTTTGCGCACAATATCGTAGAAGGTATGAGCCGGCGCCGTGCTGGCCCCGGACTGGCTTACGTCGGCATCGACTTTTTCGGTGATCGCCAAATCCATATCGGTGGCGGTCAGCGTCAAGGTTCCATCGTTAGCATCGAGCAATACATTGGCCAAAATGGGGATCGTATTGCGCCGTTCGACGACGCTTTGTACATGGGCGAGCGCTTTTAAGAGGGTAGACCGTTCGATCGTCAGCTTCATTGTCGTTCTCAAACTCTAAGGGCCACCGATCAACAACCGGCTTCGACCGCTATATTCGCTGGTGGAGACGGGATTGCCTCCCGCAACGTTGGCCGCGATTTGTCGTAATACACGTGCAGGCTCGCCCCTGCACCGACATGATCGCGGACCAAATTGACCCGTCGCGTCCGCCTCAATCGGCGGGCCGTAACCACGCAATTTCAAACGGCAAATTAGTATAGCAGAATCGGAATGATTCGACACTGAATTAGGCCAAAAACGCGGCCGTGATAGGCCGATTTTTGGCTATATGTTTCAAATGGTTACGCCGATCTTGGCGTTGCGTTGCCGACTAAATTTCGAGCATCCGCTTTAATAACTCGACATCTTCGTTGAAACTGTTGTCGGTCGCCCGCAATTCTTCGACTTTTCGCACCGCGTGCATGACCGTTGTATGGTCGCGGCCGCCGAATTTGCGGCCAATCTCAGGCAACGAGCGGGCCGTCAATTGTTTGGATAGGTACATCGCCACCTGGCGCGGTCGGGCAACGGCGCGCGCCCGTCGCGCCGAATGCATATCGGCCAGCCGGATGTTGAAATGTTCGGCGACCCGCTTCTGGATTTCCTCGATGGTGACCCTCCGGTCGTTTGCCCGCAACAAGTCGCGCAAGACCTCCTGGGTTGTCTCTAATGTGACGGGCCGGCCTACCAGAGTGGATTGTGCAACGATGCGGTTCAGGGCGCCTTCCAATTCACGCACATTCGAGGTGATCTTATGGGCCAGGAACTCGAGCACCTTGTCCGGCAACTGGCAACCGAGCTGCTCCGCCTTGTCCTGCAGGATGCCCAGGCGCAGCTCGTAGTCCGTCGGATGGATATCGGCGACCAAGCCGCAGCCCAGCCGCGACCGCAGCCGTTCTTCCATGCCGTCCAAATCCGACGGCGATTTGTCGGCCGACACCACGATCTGCCTGTTTTGGTCAACCAAGGCATTGAAGGTATGGAAGAATTCTTCCTGGGTCGAATCCTTGCCGCAGATGAACTGGATGTCGTCGATCATCAAAACGTCGACCGAACGGAACTGTTCTTTGAAGTCCATGGTGGTGCGGAACCGCAGGGCACGAATGAACTGGTACATGAACTTTTCGGCCGACATGTACAGCACGCGTCGTGATGGATCGCGGTTGGTAATATGCCAAGCAATGGCGTGCATGAGATGGGTCTTGCCTAAGCCAACGCCGCCAAACAGGAACAGTGGATTAAACGTTACGCCGTCGGATTCCGCGACACGCCGCGCCGCGGCATGGGCCAGCTCGTTGGTGCGGCCAACGATGAAATTTTTGAAGACGAACCGCTTGTCGAGTAAGGCGCGGACATCTTCGGAATCTGGCGCGGCGCCGTTTGTCCCATTACCAACATTGATGGCGCCAGGCTCGGATAGGAGGTCGGGGTCGTGGCGCGGTGCAATCGGCGACTGCGGCGGACCGCCGGCGGCCTGCACGGTTGTGCGGGTCGGCTCCACGATAATTTCAACTTGGGCGACGTTGGCGTTTTCTTCCTGCCAAAATTCCGTCAGCCGGTTACCGTAATTGTCCTCGATCCAGTCGCGCATAAACCGGGTGGGCACAGCAATGCGCAGACGGCTTCCCAACATCTCACCCAAGGTCAACGGCTTCAGCCAGCTGTTGAAAGCAGCGTCGCCAACTTCCGCGCGCAATTGAGCTCTGATTCGCGTCCATTGTTCGACCAACGTTGAGTCGGCGTGCCCCCACTGCTCAGTCATGTGACAATTCTCTCCGTCGCGCATTTGCAATGCGCCAAATGTGTAGAGGTCGAATTTTCGAAGAGGGTGTCTGTCCCGATGACGCTCGGTGCCCGCCCGGCTCGTTCACCGCGAGACAACCACGCATGACAGAGTTGCCTGCAGATCACTTAACTCTCTCCCAAAATCTTCACCCGTAAAAGTCCGACAAATGGTCTCGTGCCACCTTTAAGTCGGGGAACCGCCGTTTGAAGACTCGGCGGAAGCTCGGATCAAAACCCCCAAATTTTTCTACGTCTTTTTACTTAACGTTTATTCTGTTTTCCGTACTTTTTACTTGCCTTAAGCGCATAGATGCCGTTGGCGGACTTGCTTATTCTTTTTAAGCTTCGCCGCCACTAGTCCCCTGAATTAATAGTTCGAGTGACCAGCCTTCGAATATTATATTATTATTATATTTCTCGGCCGGAATGTGTGAGCCACCATACATGCCAAGGTGCCGGCCCGCAACAACTCAACGTCAAATATAGTTAAAAAAATCGCCCGCGGGCGACGTCAGCGCACAAAAAAGCCGCGCTGCAATAGCGCGGCTTGTAACAATATCTAAAGACTGTAAGTGGTTATGACATTGCCTTGATACGGGCCGACAACCGCGACAGGCGTCGATTAACAGTGTTGCGTTGGAGCACGCCCTTGGTCACACCCCGGTGTAATTCCGGCTGGGCGGAACGAAAGGCGCTCATGGCGTCCTCGCGGGTGCCACTTTCGATCGCCACCTCGACTTTCTTGACGAAGGTGCGGATGCGGCTAATGCGCTGCTGATTGATCTCGGTGCGGCGGGCGTTGCGCCGAATGCGCTGCTTCGCCGATGCATGATGGGCCATAATGTAAGACTGCTTGTGGTTGGTATAGCTGCGGCGCGGCTTATAGC
>JABDJY010000450.1 GCA_013003285.1 Alphaproteobacteria bacterium
ATCGCCCAAAACCTAAGTAGCTAAAAAAAAGCGCAGTCACCAAAGCCTGAATCTATGCACGTTTCTAGATTTATCGGCGCATCTGCTCGGCTGCCGCAGCGTACCCGCCACCCGCGCCGTCGATGAAGTGCATATGATCAGATGTCAACACCGAGGGTACAACGCATGTCATGAGCGCTTCTTCTTGCATATGCATGCCGTATTCAATGGCGCCCTTTGCAGCTGCCGCCTCCAAAATGTTCCGCAATCTCTCAACTACTTCGGGTGCGCAATCGACCGTCATCATCAGACCGTCGTCGAATTTTCGAAAGTCGGTATTGGCAGTAATCTCGCGCCGGTACCGCTTCGGCTCGAATCTGCCGACGCGTATGCCGAGCTTGAAAACCAGCCAACTCAAAGCGGCGGTGGTCACAACATAGAAACGCCGCCACCACAACGACCGACCTAAATGGGCGATGCGTGACTGCAGTGAGATTGAAGCGGAGGGCCATCGGACGTCTGGCCCATTCGGGGGAACCGGGTTGAGGCTAGCGGTTTCCTCAAGCACGTTAATCACCTGAGAGACAATTTGGGTAAAGCTCTCTTGCGATGCTTGAGGCGCGGGTTTCACGATTAACGACAATATTTTTCCTTGCCGCGGCTTAACGGGCCCCCATTGGCAGGATAACCCGGTCAAGTCTGGATCTTTATGGGTGTCGGCAGGAGTGAGATTGATGCTGCCCGCCTTAAGCTGAACGTCCGCCCATTCGAGTCCGCCGCCAGTAAATACGGCATAGCGAACATCGTTAGAGGCTTGCCAAAATGCGGCTCGAACGTCGACGCCAGCTGCGCGGGCTTCGGCGACGCTTATCATGCCGACACGCAAATCGAGATTCAGATCGCGTTTCGCCCACATAGCAACGCGAGACAGAGCTGCGGCCGCGCGTGGCGCCTGTTCGGGAGAAACGATAAAACGAGCGCCGTCGCCGCCGAATATGAACAGATGGAGTTCACCATCTAATTCGTTGGCGACGGCACTTATCGTGCCGGCGCCTGCCAGATTTACCGCTTTATAGCGCCCTGATCGGATCGCGTCGGTGGACCTAACCACGTCCGAGACTCCGATCATCCAGCTATCAGGCACACAAACGTAACGCGAAAGATCGGCGACCTGCGCAAATTCGTCGAATAAAGGCAGCGTATCGAGCCAGCGCTGCTTCATAACAAAGACTTTTTCCAGGCCATATCAGACGTTAACCACCGATATTTGATCGGTTTCTTGAAAAGGTAGCCAGTGGGTGCTCGCGCGCAATGGCATGGTCGACAATCGGCGTCGAATAGATGTCACAGAGCTGGACGTGGGCAGCTATCGGCACAGACGTTCTTGTAGCCGGCGATTGAACGCTCACGGTGCTGCCCCGCTGCCAACGGTTGCAGGCGATATATCCGTGCAATGAACCAAAACGCGAATTGTCCCGTAGCTACTGTATTGTTCGTAAGGCTATCCGAGAGAGGCACATGCTCAAGAGTTATGCAACGGCGTCGTTGGTGGCGTTCTTCTTTTTCCTCGTGGTCGATATCATTTGGTTGAGCCAAGCGACGCGGTTTATCTACCGACCTCAGATCGGCCCGTTGTTGCTCGACAAACCTGTCGTGCTTGCCGCCGTCGCGTTTTACTTTCTGTTCGGTGTTGGCCTCTCGGTGCTGGTTGTGCGCCCCGCACTCGACGCGACCTCCATTTTTGCTGCGTTGTGGATGGGCGCTCTGTTCGGGCTCGTCACCTATGGCACCTACGATCTCACCAACTCGGCAACGCTCAAAGGCTGGTCGCTGACAGTGACCGTGGTCGATATGTGTTGGGGTGCAGTATTGGCGGGATGTTCCGCCGCCGTGGGAGTATGGATCGCCCTCCGCTTTGTATGAGTAAGTACGTTTTACGCGGGCTTGCCAATCACGCTCATAAATTCCTGACGTGTCGCCTGATTGTCGCGGAAGGCGCCGAGCATCCGGCTGGTGACCATATCAACACCGGGTTTGTTGACGCCGCGCGTGGTCATGCACTGGTGGGCCGCCTCGATGACAACGGCCACGCCGCGAGGTTGCAACACTTCGTCGATGGTGTTGGCGATTTGCGCCGTCATCTTTTCCTGGATCTGCAGACGTCGCGCATAAACCTCGATGATGCGCGCAAGCTTGCTGATGCCAACGACGCGGTGATTGGGTAAATAGCCGATATGGGCGCGGCCGATGATCGGCGCCATGTGATGTTCGCAGTGGCTGACGAAGTTGATGTCGCGCAACGCGACGATTTCGTCGTAGCCGTCAATTTCGCTAAAGGTGCGCTCGAGGATCGCCCCCGGGTCTTCGGAATAGCCGCCGAAAAATTCTTCGTAGGACCGCACAACCCTGTCTGGGGTGTCCAGCAGGCCCTCGCGCGTCGGATCATCGCCGGCGTAAGCGAGCAAAGTGCGAACCGCCGCTTCGGCATCTTCACGGCTTGGCCGGCCCGATTGGCCTAGCGAAGTTGGTACGGCGGTCGGCCGAGAAACTTTTAGATGTGGTTCGATCATGCCCCTGTCCTGAATTGATCGGAAAAATTGCGAGAAAATCCGGACCGGGCGTGGGGGTACATGCCATTTAGCCCGGTCCGGATCTGCACACTGTTCCCATGGGGGATACCAAACTAGGGGGATTAGTTCGGCAGGATCACCGTGTCGATGACGTGAATGACGCCGTTGTCGGTTTCGATATCGGCGGCGATCACTGTGGCGTTGTCGACTTTCACACCGTCGGTGGCGTCTATGTCAACATTGCTGCCCTGGACCGTGGCGGTACTCAGTTCCTTACCGGCCAGATCGGACGACATGACCTTGCCCGGCACCACATGATAGGTCAGCACGGCAACGAGCTTGTCCTTGTTCTCCGGCTTCAACAAATCTTCAACCGTGCCGGCGGGCAGCTTCGCAAACGCTTCGTTAGTCGGCGCGAATACGGTGAACGGACCGTCGCCCTTTAGTGTGCCGACCAAGTCGGCGGCTTTAACCGCAGCGACGAGCGTCGAAAATTGATCGTTGGCGGCGGCGGTGTCGACGATATCTTTGGCCATCGCGGCAGTAGACGACAACGCCAGGCCGGCACCGACAGCAATAACGGAAAGTGTACGGGTGATCGATTTCATAATGTACTCCTCAATTACTGGGCTGGCTATGTGTCAATATACGCAGGCAGGAGAACGCCGGATCACAGCGCGCGAAAAAGTATTTGTCGATCGTGATCCGAATTGCGGCACGGTTACCCTGAAGGCTGATCCGTGCGCGTCGCGGCGACGTATCTAGTCTCAGAAGAACGCGATCATGAAAGAACCAAAAAATCATACAGCGGTCGCCAGTCGCATTGCCTGGCTGACCGGCGCCAGCAAAGGCATTGGACGGGCCGTTGCGCTCGAGCTAGCGTCAGCGGGTTGGGTCGTCGCCGCCAGCGCCCGCGACGCCGAGGCGCTTGCGTCGTTGGCCGTAGAAGCGCGCGACTTGTCGGGTGACATTCATGCCTACCCGCTCGACGTGACGTCCGAGACGGCGGCGCGCGACATGGTCGCGCGAATTGAGCGCGATCTCGGCGCCATCGAACTAGCGATCCTCAACGCCGGCACCCACGAACCGGTGGATGGCAGCACCTTTACCGTCGCGCCGCTGAAACGCCTGGTCGATATCAATCTGATGGGCACGGCGCATTGTCTGGCGCCGGTAGTCGAGCAATTCGTTGCACGCCGGGCCGGCCGAATCGCCGTTGTGGCATCAATGGTCGGCTATCGCGGCCTACCGACCGCCAGCGCCTACGGTGCGACCAAAGCCGCTTTGATCAATATGTGCGAAGCGTTGCGCGTCGAACTCGACCGGCACGGCGTCGTCCTGTCGGTCGTCACACCGGGTTTCGTACGCACGCCCCTGACCGATCGCAACCCGTTTCCCATGCCGTTTTTGATGGAGCCGGAGGATGCCGCGCGCCGCATCGTCCAGGGCCTGGCCGGGCGACGGTTCGAAATCGCCTTCCCCTGGCGTTTCGCTGCCATCATGAAGCTGCTACGCCTACTGCCCTATCCGCTGTTTTTCGCCGCCACGCGGCATCTAGTGCCAAAGGATAAATCTAGTTAGGCAGGGCCGAGCCGATAGTGGGCGACCGAGATTGTGCCGGCGTCGAAGCCCGCCTCGCAGTAGCACAGATAATAGCGCCACAAGCGGCGGAACGGCTCGTCAAAGCCGAGCCGTTCGAGGTCGGGCCAGCCCGCCTCAAAACGGTTGCGCCAGTGACGCACAGTTTCGGCATAGGAAGGGCCAAAGGTAAAAGCGTGGCTCGCCGCGATGCCCGCTGCATTGGCTGCGGAGCTGAACAATTTTGGCGAGGGCAACATGCCGCCGGGGAACACCCGCAGCTGAATGAAATCGGGCTGTTGGCGGTAGCGCACAAACCGGTCGTCATCGATGGTGATCACCTGAACACCGGCGCTGCCGCCGGGCTTGAGGCGGTCACGAACGGTGGCGAAGAAGGCCGGCCAATACGCCTCACCAACTGCCTCGAACATCTCGATCGAGACGATCCGGTCGAACGTGCCATCAACGTCTCGATAGTCCTGTAGACGGATCTCTACCTTATCTGCGAGACCGGCTTCGGCGACGGAGCGCCGTGCCCATTGGGCTTGGGCCTGCGACACGGTCAGCGCGGTGACGTGGCAGTCGAAATGGCGCGCCGCATAGATCACAAAACCGCCCCAGCCGCAACCGATTTCGAGCACCCGGTCGCCGTCCTGCAGGCCGGCGACTTCGGCGATGCGGGCAAATTTTGCGTCTTGTGCCTCGGCCAGCGAAGTCAGCGGATCGGCGAACAGACCCGACGAATAGGTCATCGTCTCGTCGAGCCAGGCAGCGTAGAAGTCGTTGCCGAGATCGTAGTGGGCAGCGATGTTGCGCCGGCTACCGGCAATCGTGTTGGCCTGCAGGCGGTGGCGCAAGCGACCCAGGACGGCGCGCGGCAAACTTTGCGTCAAGGTATTCGCCAGTGCAGCTTCGTTTTCGATCCCGAGCGCGAACACCGCGGTCAGGTCGGGCGTATCCCAATCGCCATCGACATAGGAGTCGGCTAGCCCTAACGCTCCGCCGAGGGCGACGCGGCGCACGAAACGCGGATTGTTGACATTTATCTGGGCGGCAGGACCGGGCTGGCTGCCTTTTGTCCGCCACGCGGTAACGTCGGACCAAATCATGTCGAGCGTGCCGGTATTGAGGCTCTCGGTCCACTGCTTAAGCACCCGGCGCGACACATGTCCACGAACTCCGAGCGTGCCGGCTGATGCCGGCAGCTCAGGCTGCAGGGTAGTCTGCGTTAAGTCGGCCATTCGAGGCTCCGAGGGCGGGGGTGACGATCGAAACGGCGTTCGCCGGTGCGGGTTGGTGCCGGAACATCGGCGTGCGCTTACGCCACAGGTTGAAGGCCTCCCAGTGAATACCGGCGATAATCTTGACCGTCATCAGAGGATAACGAAGCAGCGCCGATGCAAGGAACCGATCGGTCAGGCTTCTTCGCTCGCCATTGAAGGCGGCCGCCAATAAGGCACCGTCGGTATCGGATTCAGCGATAGATACGCTGACCCGCTCGCCCGGCGGTACGATTGCCATGTCGTAGGCGCAGTCCATGGGAATAAAAGGCGAAACAAAAAAAGCCTTATTAAAACTGTGGCGCTGCACAACGCGACCGTCGTCGTCGACCGGCACGATGTAGGTATGGGATTCGCCGAAGGTGTTGTGCACTTCGTAGAGGATGGCGCGCAGCTGTTCGGCGTTGTCGTAACAAAAATAAAGACTGAGCGGGTTGAACACATAACCCAGCATGCGCGGCAGGCAAAGTAGCAGCACGCGACCGCTGGAAATGTCGATCCCGGCATTGTGCAACTGCCTGTCGACCCAGGTGCGCACCGATGTACCGTCGCGCGGACCGTGATCGGCATCGTGGAAGGCGAACGGGGCCGCGCCGTTGTAGGCGAACAAGGCCAGCCGCGCGTCGAGCGCCGGCAGTTCGTCCAGATCGAGCAACATGAAGAACACGCCATAATTCAGGCGATGGCGCTTTGGCCGGTGGCGCACATGCGTGACGTGCCCACTGTAGATATGTGACGGCGTCATCATGCGGCCTCGCGTGTTTCGACGGCCGCCGCACTGTCGCGGCGCGGCTGCTCAGGTAGCCACAAGCGGTTTGATTCGCCTTCGACCGTCCAGGGGCGGCGCACACCGCCCAACGCTTCGGCGACAGCGAGCCCCGACTGCAGCGCGTCCTCGTGGAAGCCATAGCCGAAATAACTGCCGCAGAACCAGCTGTTTCGCTGTCCCTGCAGCTGCCAGAGCTTGCGTTGCGCCGCCAGTGCGCGAGCATCGTACAGCGGATGGTCGTAGCTGAAGGTGGCCAGTGTTTGGTCGGCAGCCGGCGGCGTCTGCGGATTTAGCGTGACAATGAGCGGTCGCGGTGTCTGTAAGTCCTGCAGACGGTTAAGCCAGTAGCTCACCTGCGGCGGTCCGGCACTGGCATCGGCACCGGTCATGTAATTCCAATTTGCCCACACCCGACGGCGTTTGGGCATTAGCTGCGGATCAGTATGCAGATAGGTCGCATTGCGGGTGTAGCGGATGGCGCCGAGCAGTGCTCGCTCCTCGTCGCTGGCGTCGCCGAGCATCGCCAGGGCCTCGTCGGCATGCGTGCCCAGCACGACGTCGTCGAAGGTCTGGCGCTGTCCGCTCGCGTCGATAATATCGACGCCGCCATCGTGCCGGACGATCCGGCGGATATCGGCGTTGTGTCGGATGCCGTCGGCGAAGGGCGTGGTCAGGTGCTCAACGTACACGCGGCTGCCGCCGGTCACCGTGCGCCAGCGCGGCCGTTCCTTCAGGTTCAGAAGACCGTGGCTTTCGAAAAAACGGACGAAGGATTCCGCCGGGTAGAGCCGCATATCGTCGGCCGACGCCGACCAGATCGCGGCGCCCATGGGAAACAGGTGATCGTCGGCGAAGTGCCGGTCGTAGTCACCGGCAGACAGATACTCGCCCAGGGTTAAGCCCGCCAATCGCCCGTCACGCAAATCAGCTGGCGCGGTGCGGTAAAAACGTCGAATTTCGGCAAGCAAGCGCCAAAATGCTGGACGCGCCAGGTTTTGGCGCTGGCCGAACAGCCCGTTGGGAACGTCGCTGGAATATTCCAGCGCCCCGCCGCGCGCCGAAACCGCGAACGACATGTCGCTTAAATGGGTCGCCACGTCCAAATGATCGAACAGCGCCACCAAATTGGGGTAGTTGACCTCATTATAAACAATGAAGCCGGTGTCGACCGGGTACTGCGTCCCGTCCATCGTCACGGTTACGGTATTCGCATGCCCGCCCGTTCGCGCCGCGCGTTCGAACACCGTTACGCGGTGACGCTGCTGCAGAAGCCAGGCGGCTGACAGACCGGCGATTCCGGCACCGATAACGGCGATGTGGCGGGATTGTTGCGGCACGTGGTCAGTCTCTTGACGTGTGTGATCTCGCCGCTTTTACGCTGCCGTTAAGGATTCGGATCACTGGTCTGTCGCGAAACTTAAAAAAATCCAACCCACGGTGATCCGGCCTCCACGCGCTTGCGTAAGATTGCTAGAGGTGCGATGCATGAATCTAGCCAACCCAGAAATCGACCACAGCTTCAAAGTCCTTGTTGTCGTTTTGACCTCAGGCTTGGGGACGGAAAAAAACGTGCAAAAACCAGGCCTTGATAACAACAAGCCTGACGCACCAGACTGGACGCAAGCTCTGCGGCAGATCGCGGAGTCGGGCGACCGGCAGGCCTTCGAACAGGTGTTCGCGCATTTTGCCCCGCGCGTTAAGGCTTACATGATGCGCTTGGGCAGCGATGGCGCGAGTGCAGAGGAACTAACCCAGGAGGCCTTGGCCGCTGTGTGGCGCAAGGCCGGCCAGTACGATCCCGTTAAAGCGGGCGCTTCGACATGGATCTTCACGATAGCTAGAAACTTACGGATCGATGCTTTCCGCAAGGAAAACCGGCCGGAACTCGATCCAAACGATCCGGCATTGGTGCCCGAACCTGATAAATCGGCGGAAGAAAAGGTGTTCGCGAGCCAGCGAGCGCAGCAAATGCAATTTGTGCTGCGCGAGCTGCCCGAAGAACAGCGTCGCGTTGTGCACCTGTCGTTCTACGAGGACCGCACCCATAC
>JABDJY010000010.1 GCA_013003285.1 Alphaproteobacteria bacterium
GCCATTGGCTGGCACGCTATCAAATCAACGGCGCTTACGAGGCCATCGCCGTGCAGCCGGAAAATCTGGCCGCGGCGCTTTCCAACCTCGCAGCCGACGGTCTGCGCGGGGTAAACCTGACGGTGCCCCACAAGGTGGCTGCGCTGGATCTTGTCGATCGGATCGACGATACGGCGCAACGTATCGGCGCGATCAATACCATTGTCGTGGAAAAGGACGGCAAGTTGGCAGCGTCCAATACCGACACATTCGGGTTTATCGAGAATTTACGCGACCATGTACCGGATCAGGTCGGGACCGCCTGGTCGGGCCGGCCGGCGGTAATCCTGGGGGCAGGGGGCGCGGCGCGGGCAATTTGCACCGCGCTGCTCGATTGCGGTGTCAGCGAAATCCGTTTGGTCAACCGCACGGCCGCGCGGGCCAGCGCCTTGGCTGAAACGCTTCCCGGATTGGCTCAATCGGCAACGATTTGCGCTTGGGCGGATCGCGAGGGCGCCTTGGCCGATGCCGGGCTTTTGGTCAACACGACGGTGTTGGGCATGACCGGACAAGACCCCCTCCCGCTCAATTTGTCGAACTTGCCGGACGATGCGACGGTGAACGACATCGTCTACGCGCCGTTGGAAACAGCTTTGCTGGCGCAGGCCCGGGGCCGGGGAAACCCTGTGGTCGATGGGCTGGGTATGCTGCTCCATCAGGCGCGGCCCGGATTTCGCGCCTGGTTCGGGACCGATCCCGTGGTCGATGACGGCTTGCGTCAAGCCGTCTTGGCCGGCCTGTAGCGGAACGGAGGCGTCTTTGTTTGTCCTCGGCCTCACCGGCTCAATCGGCATGGGAAAGTCCACCGCGGCCACCATGCTGCGCCGGCTTGGCGTGCCCGTCCATGATTCCGACGCGACGGTCCATCACTTGCTCGCGACCGATCCCCAAGTGCGGGCGGAAATCGCCGCGCGGTTCCCCGGTGTCGTCGATGGCGGAACAGTGGATCGCCAGGCGCTCGGCGCGGTGGTGTTTGCCGACCCCGTTGCGCGTAAGGATCTGGAAGCCATACTGCACCCGCGTGTGCGCGCTGCGGCGAGACGCTTTCTGCGCGATCAGGCGCGTTGGGGCACGCCGCTGGTGGTGCTCGACATACCGTTGCTTTACGAGACCGGCGGCGAGGCCAATGTCGATGCGGTCCTGGTCGTCACGGCGCCGGCGTTTTTGCAAGCGCGTCGTGTATTGTCGCGGCCCGGTATGAGCAGAGAGCGTTTCAGCGGGATATTGTCGAGCCAGATTTCGGACACTGAAAAACGGCGGCGTGGCGATTACATCGTGGAGACCGGGCTCGGCAAGGCCTATACTTACCGGCGCCTGCAGCAACTCGTGAGACTGTTACGGGCTGCCGGTCGAAATCGCCGACTCTAGGGAAGCGAGACAATATGCGTGAAGTTATTCTCGACACCGAAACCACCGGCCTCGATCCGTCATCGGGGGACCGTATCGTCGAGATCGGTTGCATCGAGACCGATAATCACATGCCGACCGGGGCCTTTTACCACTGCTATGTCGATCCGGAACGCGATATGCCCGAAGGCGCCTTCGCGGTTCATGGTCTGAGCAGCGAGTTTCTCGCCGACAAGCCGAAATTTGCCGAGATCGCCGGACCGTTTCTCGAATTCATCGGCGACGACCCCCTGGTGATCCACAATGCCAGGTTCGACATGGGGTTCCTCAACGCCGAACTGACGCGCCTCAACATGGCGCCGTTAGAAAGTTCACGCGCGGTCGATACGGTCGCGTTGGCGCGGCGGCGCTTCCCCGGCGCGCAAGCCAGCCTGGACGCGCTGTGCCGGCGCTTCGAGATCGATCTCACCCGGCGTGAAAAACATGGCGCGCTGTTGGATGCGGAACTGCTGGCCGAGGTCTATCTATATCTCATGGGCGGCCGCCAACCGGGCCTCGATCTGAATGTAAATGCGGTCCAGGCTGATACTCATCAGATCGTTGAAGTCGAGCGCCCGCAACGGTCGGCTCGACCCCATGCGCCGACGGCAGCGGAAGCCGAAGCTCACGAGGCCCTATTGGATCAGATCACCGAGCCTATTTGGCGTTCCGGCTCGTAGTTGTTCGGGTTCTTAATTAGCGCCTAAAGCTCGAATTCGAACTTCTGCTCTCCATCGCCGTCCGGCGGCGTGCCGCCCGAGCCGTCTGCGCCCTTTTTCTGCTCTGCCTCGGCCAATTCCTGGGCCTGTTGAGCGCGTTGCTGGAACAGCGTCATGAAATCGACCGGATGGATCAAAAGCGGCGGAAACCCGCCGTCGCGGACGGCTTCGGCCACAACCGAGCGGGCGAACGGGAAGAGCAAACGGGGCGCCTCCACATAGAGCATGGGCATAACATACTCCTCCGGCATTTCGCCTAGGGTGACAACGCCGGCATAGGCCACTTCGACGAGAAACAGCGCGGCGTCGCTGGCCGTGCCTTCGGCGCGTACCGTCAACGTCACCTCATATGTCGAGCCTTCAATCTGCGCCACCGAGGTATCGACCCCCACTTGCACGTTTGGCTCGTTACCCTGCTGCATCAAACTGCTCGGCGCATTGGGGTTTTCGAAGGATAGATCCTTCACATATTGAGCATTGACCACCAGCGTCGGCTGAGCGTCGGGTGCGGGCGGGGCGGCGGTTTCGTCGGACATGGCCGAATTCCTAGTAATTGAGATGGCGCATTGGAGCGAATAAACGAGCGCTTGGCTAGCATGTATGGACGAGCGCAACAACCAATGGGTGGGCCATCTGGACGGGGGCTAACGCGGCTCCGGCGGATTTTTATCAATCTCGCCTTTTATTTCCACCGCATCGGCATCGACGATAGGGCCGTCATCGTCGCGATAGGGCCGCCCGCCCGCCATTTCGAACTGGACGCCTTTGGCGTTTTGCAGGGCGCGCCACACATAGCGCCCTAAAAGCGCGCGCAGCGGTGGTACCAATAATGTGAACCCGACCGCGTCGGTCAAGAATCCGGGGGTCAGCAGCAGGGCGCCGGCGAAAATCAGGCAGATTCCGTCGAATAATTCGCGCACCGGCAGGCGTTGGGCGTCCATCTCTTTTTGGGCGCGTTGCAGCGTATTGAGGCCCTGGCGGCGGATTAGCGCGGTACCGGCCATTGCAGTTGCGATAACAATTGCGATAGTCGGCCACAGGCCGATAAAACCGCCGACCTGGATAAATAGGGCGATTTCGATGAGCGGCACGCCTATAAAGGCGAGGAGAATCCAGATGGCCATTCTTGTTCTTTCAAGCGGTTATGCTTATGTAGGTTGGTAGCGGGCGGCGGATTTTCCAGCAAATTACCCATTGAACCTGCCTGGTTACGAAATCGAACCCTGGCTTACTCTTAATCGAAACAGTAATCTTTTGGATTGTAGACTAGCGCAAGACCGGCTTAGATCAGGGCAATGATCTACGGTTTTATCTAAACCAGTACCTACAATTCTAGACACAGCCCGTATCGGGGCAATCATACAGGAAACGCCGTGTCACTCGATCTACTCTTATTTGCAGCGATTGCGGCCTTTTTGGTGTTTCGCCTGCGCAGCGTCCTTGGCCGGCGAATTGGCAATGAACGCCCGCCGGTCGATCCGAACGCCCGACGTGGCGGACCGCGGCCTCAGCCGGCAGCCGATAATGCCAACGACGAAAATGTGGTGCCGCTGCCCGATCGCCAACCCGCCGATGCCTTTATCGAGCAGGCCGAAGGCGCCTTGGGCGAAAATCTGCGAAAAATCAGGGACGCCGATCCCTCTTTCAATTCGCAAACATTTGTCGAGGGCGGCCGGGCCGCTTTTGAGATGATTGTGACGTCGTTTGCCACCGGCGACCGCGAAACCTTGCGACCGTTGCTCAGCGACGAAGTCTATGAGAATTTCGCCGGCGCCATCGTCGATCGCGCCGACAAGGGTCACACCATGGAGATGACCCTAGTGGGCATTCAAACCAGCGAGATCATCGAGGCCTCGATGGATGGCCGTGTGGCGTTCGTGACGATCAAATTCGTGACCGAGCAGATCGAAGTCACCCGCGATTCCTCCGGTGACGTTATTGGCGGCGATCCAACGAAAGTGTCGACGGTGACCGATATTTGGACATTTGCGCGCAATACCCGCTCGCGCAATCCCAATTGGACCCTGGTCGCAACCGAAGCCCCCAATTGACGGCAACCCGCCGACCGCTGATCTCCTTTTTTAGCGGCCGCGTGATGCGGTGCATGACCGGTCGGATGCGTCCCGGTATGTTGGTATTCGCCATGCTGTTAGCTGCGTGTGAATCCAGCGTCACCCCTGCACCGCCTTCCGGCATTGCTGTGTCCAAAACCACCTTCGCCGAGCTACCCGGCTGGCAGGCCGGCAACCCTGAAAATGCCCTGGGGGCGTGGCGCCATTCTTGCGGCCGCCTGCTGGCGATGGATCCATCGACGCCACTGCCCGGTAAAGTCTCGGCCGGCACGGCGGGTGATTGGCGCGATGTGTGTTCGGCAATTAACGCCCTTTCCGGCGAACCGGCGGAAACGCGCACATTCGTCGAAAGCAATTTCACGCCCTATACGGTCTCCGACGGCGTCACCCGTGACGGGCTTTTTACCGGTTACTTTGAACCGATCGTGCGTGCCTCGGCGCAAGCCGACGGCGAATATAATGTTCCGATCCACGGACTGCCGCGCGACCATGTCACGGTGCATCTGAAAGATTTCGATCCTGAACTCGCCGGCCGCGCCTTGGTCGGCAGGCTCGAGGGCGCGCGTTTACGGCCCTATCCGGAACGCGCTGCCATCTCTGGCGCCACCGGTGAGAATACGCCGGTCCTGTACTGGGCCGACGATGCCCTCGATGTGTTTATTCTCCAGGTGCAGGGTTCGGGCATTGTCGAACTGCCCGACGGCGAACGCCGCCGCATCGGCTTTGCCGGACATAATGGTCACGACTATGTCTCCATCGGACGGTCGCTGATCGAGCAGAAGGAACTGCGATCGGGCGGAGCGGCGTGGCAGGATATTCGCACCTGGATGGAGCGAAACCCTGAGCGCTTTTCCGAGCTTTTGGCACTCAACCGCCGTTATATCTTTTTCCGCGATAACAATGGCGATGGCGCCCAAGGCGCTGCCGGGGTGGTTCTGACGCCGGAACATTCCATCGCCGTCGACCCGAAGTTTCTGCCGTTGAATGTGCCGCTGTGGCTCGACACTGTGCATCCCGGGCCGGGCGAGGAACGCCTCCAGCGCCTGGTGCTGGCGCAAGATGTGGGGAACGCCATCCGTGGTGCCGTGCGCGGCGATTTCTTCTGGGGTGTTGGGCCCGACGCTCTGGCCCTGGCCGGCCGCATGAAAAGCCCCGGCACCTACTATCTGCTGTTGCCGAATAATTTGACGCCCTCGTCTTAGTCGCTTGCCCCTAACGCTGGCGCAAATTTGTGCTAGACAGGCGGCTGGCTATCGGCGAGATCATTGAAATGGCAAATCCGCGCGTCGCATTGTTCGTTACCTGTTTGGTCGATCTTTTTCGACCCTCCGTTGGCTTTGCCACGGTGAAGCTGCTGGAGGATGCTGGCTGCGCCGTCGAGGTGCCGCGCCAGCAAACCTGTTGTGGCCAGCCGGCCTATAATTCCGGCGACAAGGCCGACACCAAGGCCATCGCCCGCCAGGTCATCGAAGCCTTCGAGGGCTATGATTACACGGTCGCCCCGTCGGGTTCCTGCGCAGGCATGATCAGCAAACACTATCCGGCCTTGTTCGCCGACGATCCCGAATGGGCCGAACGGGCGCAAAAACTGGCCGAGCGAACCCACGAGTTGGTCTCATTCTTGACCGACGTGATGGGCGTCGAGGCGGTGGCGAGCCAGTTCGACGGCGCGGTCACCTACCATGATAGCTGCTCGGGCCTGCGCGAACTCTCGATCCATGATCAGCCGCGCCGCTTGTTGGGATCGGTCGAGGGGCTGCATTTGCGCGAATTGCCCGACGCCAATGTCTGCTGCGGCTTCGGCGGCACCTTCTGTGTCAAATATGCCGACATTTCCGACCGCATGGTCGAGACCAAGATTACCCAGGTCATCGAGACCGGGGCCGACACCCTGCTGGCGGGTGATCTGGGCTGTCTGATGAATATGGCCGGAAAGCTGCAGCGCGAAGGGGCTGGCATTCAGGTGCGTCATGTGGCGGAAGTACTCGCCGGCATGACCGATAAGCCGGCTATCGGCGAACCGAGCAAGGATTAGGTGCCATGAGCGGATCGACCACCAGCCAGTTTAAAGAAAATGCGGTACGCCAGCTCGCCGACGTCGATCTGCGCCAGGCCTTGACCAAGAGCAAGGGTCATTTCACGGGCGGCCGGCAGAACGCCATGGACAAGCTGCCGGAGTTCGACGCGCTCCGCGACCAGGCGCGCGACCTCAAAGACCATGTTCTGGAGAATCTCGACTTTTATCTCGAGACCTACGAGCAGAATGTCATCGCCAGCGGCGGCCAGGTGCACTGGGCGCGCACGGCGAAAGACGCGCAAGACATCGTCCTCGACATTTGCCGGTCGGTCGACGCCACGTCGGTCAATAAGGGCAAGTCGATGATCGGCGAGGAGTGCGACATCAACGAGGCGCTCGAGGCGAACGGCATTCGCGCTGTCGAGACCGATCTGGGCGAGTATATCATCCAGATTCGCAACGAACGGCCCAGCCATATCATCGCGCCGGCGGTCCACCTCACCAAGGCTCAGGTGGAAACGAGTTTCCGCGAAACTCATACCCATCTCGATCCGGACCGGATTCTCGAAGAGCCGCCGACCTTGCTCGAAGAAGCGCGCACGGTGTTGCGCAAGAAATATTTCGAGGCCGAGGTGGGCATTACCGGCGCCAACTTCCTGGTCGCCGAGACCGGCTCGTCGATCATCGTCACCAACGAGGGCAATGGCGATCTGTCGCAATTGCTGCCGAAGGTGCATATCGTTTTGGCCAGCATCGAAAAGGTCGTGCCGACCTTGGAGGATGCGTCGACCTTCCTGCGGGTGCTGGCCCGCTCGGCGACCGGGCAGGATTTCAGCGTCTACACCACGGTGTCGACCGGGCCGCGCCGATCGACAGACCCGGACGGCCCCGAGCAGTATCACGTCATCCTGCTCGACAATGGCCGTACCGGCATGTTGGGCACCGAGTTCCACGAAATGCTGCGCTGCATTCGCTGCGGCGCCTGCATGAACCATTGCCCGGTCTACCAATCGGTCGGCGGACATGCCTATGGCTGGGTCTATCCGGGGCCCATGGGCGCGGTGCTGTCGCCCAGCCTGCTGGGGGTCGACGAGGCCGGGCATTTGCCTAACGCTTCGACTTTCTGTGGCCGGTGTGAGGAAGTGTGTCCGGTACGCATTCCCCTGCCCAAGCTGATGCGCCATTGGCGCGAGCGCGAATTCGAACGCCACCTCACGCCGCGCGCCGCGCGCACCGGCATTCGCCTGTGGGCTTTCTTCGCCCAGCGACCGGGGCTCTACCAAATGGCGACCGGCCTGCAAATGCGCCTCATGGGTTGGATGGGACGCCGCAAGGGCCGCTTTTCCAGCGTGCCGCTGGCCAAGGGTTGGACCAAGTATCGCGATCTACCGGCCCCTGAGGGTAAGACCTTTCAGCAGCAATGGGCGGGACGGAAATGACCGCGGGACGCGACGAAATATTAGGCGCTATCCGCCGTTCCCTGGGCCGCAGTGGGCCGGTGGACGACAGCCGCGCGGCGGAACTGCGCGCGCGGATGGCCAAGCCTGCCCGCAATCTCATTCCGGCGCGCGCCGACCTGCCGCCGTCCGAGGTGATCGATCTGTTCCGGTCCCAGGCTGAAGGCGTCTTCGCCACCGTCGACCGGGTCGCCGATATGAGCGAGGTACCGCAAGTGTTAACCGAGTACCTCAAACGCGAGAACCTGCCGTCGCAGGTTGTCATGGCGCCCGACCCTTCGCTCGACCAGGCGCCGTGGGACAATCAGCCATTGTTGGAAATCCGCCGCTGCCTGCCGGTCGAAAGCGACATGGTGAGCGTCACGTCGGCCCCGGCGGCAATTGCCGAGACCGGTACCCTGGCAATGTTCTCCGGCGCCGATCATCCCTCGACCTTGAACTTTCTGCCCGAGACCCATGTAGTGGTGCTGCCGGTCAATCGCATCGGCAAAAACTATGAAGACGTCTGGGATCTGATTCGCCAGCGTATCGCCGACGGCGAGGGTGATCTGAACGATTTGATGCCGCGTACCGTGAACCTGATTACCGGGCCGTCGCGATCGGGCGATATCGAACAGACCCTGCTGCTCGGCGCGCATGGGCCGCGCCGCTTGCATATAATTCTGGTGGACTCCGACGACGCGGCATGACCGGCCCTGCACGAGGAAAGCCGCGTTCAAAATCTACAACAGCGGCCGATAACGAACCGGAAGAAGCGTTATTTCAGCGCACCATGGCCGGCGTGCAGCCGCTCAAGAAAAAACGTTCGCTGAAATCGAAGCCCCCGCTGCGCGCTAACGCCGGCGTGGCAAAACCAAAAGCCAGTCCCAAGACGGCGCGTGGTCCTGGACCACAGCCATCACTGCCACGCGTCCGCACTCCTGAACCGGCGCCGTTAAGTGCCGATGGGTTCGCCGGTGTGGATCGGCGCACGATCGAGCGCATGCGCCGCGGCAAATTGCCCATCGATGCCCGGCTCGACCTTCACGGCAGTTATCAGGACGCCGCCCAAGCCGAGCTCAACGCCTTCATCTCGAGCTGCGCGGCGACCGGCTGCCGCACCGTGTTGGTGATTACCGGCAAGGGACCGGTCAGCGAGGGCGGCGGGGTGTTGCGCCGGCGCCTGCCCGACTGGCTCAACCTGCCGGCCTGCCGCCCCCACGTCTTGGCCTTTGCCGCCGCCCGTCCCGAACATGGCGGTGGCGGGGCGTTCT
This sequence comes from Alphaproteobacteria bacterium, assembly GCA_013003285.1. Lineage (GTDB taxonomy): Bacteria > Pseudomonadota > Alphaproteobacteria > UBA6615 > UBA6615 > JABDJY01. The sequence goes on from JABDJY010000010.1 coordinate 8,944, forward strand.
ACGTGCTGCTGCGCCGTCGCCGCGATGCCCGCGCATGACCCCGTTCGGCGAAAAGGTGCGCAGCCTGCGCGCCGCGCGCGGCGTCAGCTTGAAGGAGATGGCAAGCGATCTGCAATTGTCGCCGGCCTATCTATCGTCGCTCGAGCATGGCCGCCGCGGCCGCCCATCGGAAGCGCTGGTGGTGCAGGTC
>JABDJY010000111.1 GCA_013003285.1 Alphaproteobacteria bacterium
TCCCACAACTGTCACCGAAAATGGATAGCATGCGAAATATGGCAATTCTTAAATGTCCGCTTTTGGCTAGAAGCGGACATTAAATTAACGCCCAGATCGATGTCCGTCATCAGAATGAATGGGACAGCTGAGCCTGTTTTGTAACGGAGGCTCCAGCTCACCCTGGTTGATGTTAAGCCGCTTGGCGCTGATGGTCCAAACGGCGTTTTGCGAATGTATGTTTCTTGATCTTCTCCCTCCTTTTTATGATGGCGGTGTCGCGTCTGAAGTAGACGTCGGCCGGCGTCAGGTTGCCGAGGCTTTCATGGTATCGGCGGTGGTTGTAGTGATCGACGAAGGCGTCGATCTGATCTTCCAGATCGCCCGGCAGGTAATAGTTTTCCAGCAGGATGCGGTTCTTCAGGGTCTGATGCCAGCGCTCGATCTTGCCCTGGGTCTGGGGATGGTACGGTGCGCCGCGGACATGAGCCATGCCCTGGTCCCTGAGCCAATCGGCCAGGTCGCCGGCTATGTAGGACGCACCGTTGTCGCTGAGCAGCCGGGGTTTGTGTGCGACCTCGGCTCCGTCGCAGCCCGAGGTCTGCAGCGCCAGCTTCAATGTCTCGGTCACGTCATCGGTACGCATGGTGGTGCAGAGCTTCCAGGCGATGACGTAGCGGGAGTAATCGTCGAGGATGGTCGACAGATAGAACCAGCCCCAGCCGATGACCTTGAGGTAGGTGAAGTCGGTCTGCCACAGCTGGTTCGGTGCCGTGGTCTTGTCGCGGAAGGCATCCGACGCCTTGATGACGACGAAGGCCGGAGAGGTGATCAGGTCGTGGGCTTTGAGCAGCCGGTAGACCGACGCTTCCGAGACGAAGTAGCCCTTGGTGTCGGTGAAGGTCACGGCTAGCTCCCGGGGGCTGAGTTCCGGCCATTCCAGGGCTAGCTCCACGATCTGGCGGCGGACATCGTCGGGGATGCGGTTCCACACCCGGCCGGGGCCGCTGGTGCGGTCTTCAAGGCCGGCCTCACCAAAGGCCTGATAGCGGTCGTACCACCGGTAGAACGTGGTGCTCGGGATGCCCAGCTTATCCAGCGTCCGCCGGACAGGTAGATGGGAGCGTTCGACCAGCCGGATGATCTCCAGCTTCTCGGATGCGCGATAACCGGGGCATTCAACGTGAAATACGGCGATTGGCACCGGCTGATGCGCCGAATTAGGCCCGTTATTGCGAAGCGTGCTAATCGTGTGCGGTATGACACCTGCTGGACCTGTATGGACCCGACAAGAGCGTTGGTGCTGGCGGGTAGTTCGACTAGATTTTCATCGCTCGCGGACCTGTGGTGGGCTCCTGGTCGCCAGGTGAATCATGCGCCATATCGGTCCTGCAGGCAGGTAGTCTTGACGGTCAAAACTTAGCGCAGCTGTTACCCAGGTTGTTACCCACAACAGAAAAAGGCTTAGCCGATTTCAGCTAAGCCTTTGGAATAATGGCGCGCCCGGGAAGACTCGAACTCCCAACCTCCTGATTCGTAGTCAGACGCTCTATCCAATTGAGCTACGGGCGCATACTAAACACTGCGAACGGGCGATTGTCGCGAACAACACACAATCGGTTCGGCAGCGCGCGCGAAGTTAATCAAATGCCCCCGCGATAGCAAGCGCGCACGCCGCTCTTTGCGCGGCGAGGCGTCACAGGGTGGCCGAAAAACAACGAATCGCCGAAAATGCCCGGTAAAGCATCTTGCCCGGTGTCTTGCACATGGTTAACATCGCGCGCAAACATCTGGGGTTGCTTGTAAATTCGCGTGAACGCCTATCGTGAGCGCGAGGGGAAGCAAGTTCCGTTACTGAGGGGCGAGAGAGTTGATGACTGGCAAGCGAAAGTGGGCCACCATCGCTGGTGCGGTAGTATTGCTAGCCGGTTGTGATTTTGTAGACGATTCGTTGATTCCGACCCTGACCGGTGAAGACCCTGCCAGCAAATCGGCGCCGACGCAGGTCGCCATACCGGCCAGCGCCGCCGAAGCCAACACGCAACCCACCGTCTCCGGCGGTCTTCCCTTGGGCGATAACCGCTTCGAACCGCCGGGTGTGACGCCGGGCGAAGCCACCGGCACGGCGATTGGCCGCCGGGTCGAACGTCTGCGCAACGATCTCATCGAGATGCAGCAGAGCGTGAGAGTCGATAATCTGGATTTACAGACCCTGCGTCAGGGCTCGATCAGCAACGCCAACCAGTATCAGCAATTGGTGGCCGGCATTCAGGCCAAGCTGCAGGTCGGCACCACGCCGGGCAATCCCAATCTGGTACGCGCCTGGAACGGCGCCCAGGCGACCCTGGATCAGATCTCCAGCAATATCGGCCAAATGAACAATCTGGCGAACAAGGTCGCCAATGACAGCTCGCTGGCCTCGTTCATTCTGGAATCGGTGCAAGCCACCTTCGGACTAACCGGCGCCGTCGATGCCGACCACGCCCAGCTCACCGTGCTGGAGGACGATACCAACCGCACCGTGGTGCTGATCGACCGTCTGCTCAACGAGCTCAACGAAGATATTTCCCGCCAGACCAATTATGTCGGGCGCGAACGAGCCAATCTGACGGTGCTCAGCCTGGCCGTGAAGAACGGCGAATTGTTCGGCACCAGCTTGGCCAACCGGGCCTTTTCATCGGCCGGCGGCGTGGCCAGCCAGCCGGCGCCGCGGGTCGGCAATCTGGCGAACCGGCGCCCCTTGGTGGTGATCCGCTTCGACCGCGACGACGTGCCCTACGAGGAACCGCTCTTCACCGCTGTCAGCGAAGCGCTTAACCGACGTCCGTCGGCAGCGTTCGACCTGGTCTCCGTGGTGCCCCAGCAGGGAACGCCGGCGCAGGTGGCGCTCAACGCCAACAACGCGCGGCGCAATGCCGAGCGGGTCTTGCGCAACCTCACGGCCATGGGCCTGCCGAGCGACCGGATTTCGCTCAGCGCGACTTCCAGCAACGAGACATCGTCCAGCGAAGTCCACGTCTACGTCCGCTAAGACCTAGCGCCAACTCGATGTAATCACCGTTGATTATGCGCCGCTTACGCGGCGCGACCCCCCACCCCATCCCTCCCCCTCAAGGGGGGCTGTGGGCCGAACCGTCGTGCAAAAACACGACGCAAGTCGGCCTACAGATTCTTTTTCTTCGGTTGGCTTACGCCACGCCACTGGCGTGACGGTCCAACCTCAGCCCCCCAGCGAGGGGGAGGGTTAGGGAGGGGGGGGATGCCGGGCAACTGCCCGGCAATCACAGATACGAGGCTAACGTGAGTCGCCCTCATCGGGCCGGTCCGAACGGTCTTCGAGGATGCGGTCAAACTCGACCAGCCGGGCGGCGATCCGCCCGAAAATCGAGTCCGGCGGATAGTCGCCATTGGCGTCGGCGACCCCGGCGGTCTCGCCGGTGAATAGCTCCAGGCCCTCAGCAACAGTTTTCACCGACCAGATATGGAAACGGCCGGCCGCCACATCTTCGGCAACATCGTCATCGAGAACCAGGCTCGGCTCGTTCGACGCCGGGAAGACCACCCCCTGGGTGCCGGTCAGCCCGCCGGTATCGGCGCAAGTGCGGTAGAACCCCTCGGCTTTATGGGTCAGCCCGCCAATGGCCTGCACCTCGCCATGCTGGTTGACCGACCCGGTGACGGCTAAATCCTGACGCAGGGGGACGTCCGACAGGTCGGACAGGATGGCCAGCGCTTCGGCCAGCGAGGCGCTATCGCCCTCGACCCCGCCATAGCTCTGCTCGAAGGTGATCGAGGCGTTAAACGACATGGGCACGCGCTGAGCAAACAATCCGGCCAAAAAGCCTTGGATCACCATCGCACCCTTTTGTTGAATGGGCCCGCCGAGCAGAACCTCGCGCTCGATATTAGTGACACCGCGCCGGCCGATCGAGGTGCGGGCGGTCACCCGTGCCGGCGCACCAAATGCGTGATCGCCCATATCGCGCACGGTGAGCCCGTTCACCTGGCCGACCACCGAACCCTCCGTATCGATCATCACCGTGCCGCGGCGGATGCCTTCATGGATGCGGTCTTCGATGCGCGCATTGCGGTTGCGCCGATTATTGCACGCGGCGACGACGGCGGCCCGGGTAATCGGACTGCCCTTGCCGCCTTCAGTCAAATAAGTCGCCTCATTGAGCATATCCTCGATCAATTCGAAGCGCGCCGACAGTTTGGTTCGATCGAAGGCCAGCCGCGAGGCATATCCCAGCAGGTATTGCAGTGCATCGGGCTGGCAGATCGCGCCATCGTGACGCGCCGCGAAACCCTGGATCAGGGTGGCGTAACAGGAAACGCTCTGCGGCGTCGCCTCGAGATCGGGATCGATCTCGGCCTTCACCTTGAAATAGGCCTGAAACTCCGGATCGATCGAGAAGAAGGTGTAGTACCAGCTCGGCGCGCCGACGATGACCACCTTCACATCCAGCGCGATCGGCTGCGGTTTCGGCGCGCCGGCGATGGGAATACCGCCGGCCCGGTGCATTTCCTCCACCCGGATCTGGCCATCGCGCAGAGCGCCCTTCAACTGAACCCAGCTTTCGCCATTGGCGGCCAGGGCCTCGGCGCGCAGGACCAGAATGCCGCCATTGGCCTGGTGCAGGGCGCCCGGGCTGATCAGGGCGAAATCGGTCTGCAGCATGCCGCCGATCTGGCGGTATTCGATGCGGCCGAACAGATTGGTGTAGGTGGGGTTGGATTCCAGCACCACCGGCGGATGGGCGGTATTGCTGTTATCGACAAACAGGTTCACCGCATAGCGGTCCTCCGGCCGCTCGACCGGCGTTCCCTCGCCCGCCGCCCCCTCGCCTTGTCCGCCCAGAAAGGCTGTGTAATGTTCCAAAACATCGACCCGGAACGCGACCGCCCAATGGCTGAGGCTAGGATAGTCGCCGAACCGAGCGAAGAATTCGTCGAGCAGACTATCGCTCGCGCCTTCGGCGACCTGGCGGTTGAAGGCGCGCATTTGTTCGGCGAACTGCGCCTGCTGGCGCGCCGCGCCGCGGTTAATCTCGGTCAGCCGTTCGCTGATCTGCTTGGCCGCCGCCTCGATCGCTTGGCGCTCATCGTCGGGCAGCTGGCTGATATCGCGCGGCTCGTTATCCTCACCGAGCGAGACCACCATCAGCCCCTGGGGCGATTGCACGATCGATAGGCCCTGCGCCAGCGCTTCCTTGCGCGCACCTTCGATGGCGGCGTTCACTTCGCTGCGCATTTTCTCCGACTCTTCCTGCACGCGCTGCTGATATTCCTCGCGCGCGAAGGCTTGACGGAAGGCGTCGCGCAATTGCGGGATCAGCGCGCTCATGGCGTCGTGGAACGACCGGCCGACGCCGGCCGGCAGCAGCGCCGCGACGGGTTCGTTGGCGGCGCGGAAATTATTCAGATAGACCCAGTCGTTGGGCTTTTTCTTGCCGGCCACCGCCTCGCGCAAATAGGACAGGGTGGTCGACATGCGCCCGCTGCGGTCCTCGCCGACGACGAAGATATTGAACCCGGGGTCGCTGGCGATCAGGCCGAACTCCATGGCCTCGCGGGCGCGCGCATGGCTCGACAGCGAAAACACATCGACCTCGCTGCCGGTACTGGCATTCGAGATTTCGTGGACCGGCATGCGCGCCGCGGCGGCGTCTATTTTCTTGGCTGACATAAGTTCCTCCCGGGATTCACATTATATTCTAGGCTGGCGGTTTGCCATGACCGATGCCACCCGGTTAAATGGGCTTCCCTTCACTTTAACCGCACGACAGAGGCGGGGGTATTCACATGGCCGTTGAACCGCAACATGATTTTCCAGTGTCCTGGGAGCAACTTCACCGCGACGCCAAGGCGCTGGCCTGGCGATTATCGGAAAAAGGCCCGTGGACGCAGATCGTCGCCATCACCCGCGGCGGACTGGTGCCGGCGGCCATCGTCTCGCGCGAGCTGGAGATGCGCCTGGTCGATACCTTCTGCGTGTCGTCCTACGACCATCAGAACCAGGGCAGCCTAACGGTCCTCAAGAAAGTGCCCGGCGACGGCACCGACACGCTGATCGTCGACGATCTGGTGGATACCGGCAACACCGCCAAGCTGGTGCGCGAAATGCTGCCCAAGGCCCATTTCGCCACGGTCTACGCCAAACCCGCCGGCCGCCCCATGGTCGACACCTTCGTCACCGAGGTGAGCCAGGACACCTGGATCCATTTTCCCTGGGACTTGAGCCTACAATTCGCCCGGCCCATCGCAGCGGCGGAGGTGGATTAGAGGGTACATCCCTACACCCCCCGCCAATCGCGCAAACGTGGGTCGAGCGCGTCGCGCAGGCCGTCGCCCAATAGGTTGAGGCCAAGCACGGCCAGCGCGATGGCGACGCCGGGGAAGATCGCCAGGCGGGGTTCGATGGCCATCAGGGTCTGCGCTTCGAACAACATGCGGCCCCAGCTCGGCGCCGGCGGCTGGGTGCCCAGGCCGAGATAGGCCAGCGCCGCCTCGGCCAGGATGGCAATGGCGAACTGGATGGTCGCCTGCACGATCAGCACCGAAGCCACATTTGGCAGCACATGGTCGCGGGTGACCGCGAACGGCCCTTTGCCGATGGCCAGCCC
>JABDJY010000047.1 GCA_013003285.1 Alphaproteobacteria bacterium
CATACCGGCCAGCGCGCCGGCGTCGCCGACCATCTTGATGTGGCTGGCATAGGGCGTGTCCAACACCGAGGAGCGCGGCACCGTGGTGAACGGGTCGCGCGGATCGTAATAGCCCTCCTCCGGGTCCTTCAGCGCGTCGAGTATCTTGGCGCAATCGGCGATGGTGCGGCAGTGGATGCCACTGCGGTCGCAATAAATGTCGGCGCCGATGGCGCCGCCGTCGAAGCCCAGCATCGATTTGTGGGGCAGGATCAGCGCCACCGAATTATGGTTCGACGGACCGCGGCACGACGCCCGCGTCTCTTCACCCAAACTCGCCATCACCAGATTAGTGCTGACCGAAACCGCCGAGCCCGAGCTCGAACCCAGCGAGGCCGCCCGCGTGGTGTCGTAGGAATTCGACGGATTGCCGCCCCAGGTGCTGCGCTGATACCCCAGCGTCGAGGGCAGTACCTTATCCGGCTCGTGCCGCCCACCACCGGGATCACCGGCGCGCCCGTTATATTCGGTGTTCACCGCCTTGGCGTAGATGATTGCGCCCTTATTGCGCAACTGTTCGACCAGGACATGGTCGCGCGACGGGAAATCTATGTCGTAGGCTGCGTCGCCACCGCCGGTGGAGCGCATATCCTTGGTGTCGAACGGATCCTTGAACGAGAACACCACGCCGTACATGGGCATGGCCTCGAGATCGGGGTTGGTGCCGAATTCCGCATCGAGCTCCGCCGCCCGCTCCAAAGCGTCGGGTTGCTGGCGGAATATTTCGCAAACCGGCGGGGCGCCGGCGGGCAACGGCCCTTCCGACGGATGCCGGTCGAAATCACCCTTGCAGGTCACCGACCGTTCGCCGCGAATATTGAGGGTGGCCAGGGCATTCACCTGCCCGGCATTGGGAATACCGACGATCATGCCAAATTGCTGTTGCACGTCCGGGTCCGACGCGGTCGCTTCCATGCGGCCGAATTCCAGCGGAGGGCCCTTATACTTATCCAGGTCGGGCAGCACGTCGGCCACCGCAACCGTCTCGGTGGGAAACTGCAGCGGCGCCTGAGCGCGGACGGTACCCGTCGCGTCGGCTACTGGCCCCCCGTCTTCGGTGACCAACATACTGGAGACGCCGTTATAGGCGCGGGCGCGCGCGATGTAGGTTTCGACAATTTCGACGCAAGTCGTCTCGCCCGATTTAATCGCCGCTTGCATTTCGTCGATCGTCGCCTCTTCGAGACGAAACGGCGTGTTCTGCCCACTCATAATGCTCTCCCCCTGTTATTCTTTTCGAGGCGCTTGTTGAACCAAGCGTCTATCCCGGTTGCGTCTCCCTTACTTTTACACTGCTCGACCACAGATAAAAAACCGCAAACACGCCCACCAGCACGACGGGGATGAAGGTCAGGCTGACCCCGAGACGCGGTGATAGTAATTGCAGAAGCCCGAGAGCCCAAACGCCTAATATGAGATTGGCATCCAATCGTTCCAAACGGGCCAAAAGAACCACGACGGCGATCAGGATGATGCCGCTATCGTAGAACAAGGTGTGCGGCGGAATCAGTACGATGGCGACGCTGGCCAGGGCCAGTTGCGCGCTGAAATCGGCCTTCCATCCGCCGGCAAACCAGACCCAGGAAAGGGCGAGGATTGTCGCCGCCGCGAGCCCCCAGCCGAGTATCAGGGCGGTACTGTTTCCAGCGTCCAAAACGGCCTGAGAGAACCCCTGCCATGACACTAGCTCGGCGAAACTGACCCGCGCATCGGCGCCGGCAAACGCGCCCGCGAACTCAAACCAATCGACAAACCAGGTCGGCCCCAGCAACGCTGTGTTGATCCCGTAAAGAACGACGCCGGTGGCGCCGGCACTGACCCACACCCGCCATCGCCCGGAGAGCAGGAACAGACCCGCCAGGGGGACGGCGAACTGAGGCTTGAACAGCAGCAGGCCCAGATAAATTCCCGCCTGATAATGCTTGTTGCGCAGTACTTTGTACCAACACGCCACGATGAGCAGGATCGACAGCGCCGTGTTCTGACCGCCGAACACCGAACTCAGAATCGGAAAGGCCGTGAAGGCAACGAAGAATAGCAGATAAGAGCTCTTAAAGAGTTCAGGATAGATCCGCTGGATCAGCAGGCAGGCCAATGCCAAGGCCGCCACCATCGCCAAAGTATGGACGGCGTATGACAGCCGGAACGGCAGTTCCGACAGCGGCGCATAGGCCAGCGCGAAATGGGGTGGATAGGCGAACGGCAGCACACCGGTTTCCGCGCCGATCACATCTTTCTGGTAGGCCCGTTGCTGGGCCAGGGAATAGAGAGTTTCGACCTGGCCGTCGGCGACAATTTGGCCCGCTGTGTAGAACGCCGGATAGTCGCCGCCGACACGGCCTGTCAGCGTCATCGTCCCCGACCCCGACAGCAAGATCACCAAAAAAGCTGCGGCCAGGGCAAGCAAGGCGCCGCGCGAATACCATTTCACGCGCCAGGGGGTGAAGATGGTCTCGATCATGCCGCCTATAGCTTCGTTTTATGAAACACGAAGGCGGGCACGTTGCGGATGATCAACATGATGTAGCGCCAGAACCACGGCGTATAGACCACCGTCCGGCCCTTCTCTATCGCCCGCGCGATATCGGCGCCGACCTTATCGGGCGACGCCCATAAGGGCCCCTTATCGAAGGCGGCGGTCATCGGCGTATCGACAAAGCCGGGCCGAATATCGATCACCTGCACACTTGTTGCGGCCAGCCGGTGGCGCAACCCATCGAGAAAGGTGCTGACCGCGCGTTTGGCGGCACCATAGACATAGTTGCTCTGGCGTCCCCTGTCGCCGGAGACCGAGGTGATGACCGCGATGGTCCCCGTACCCTGCGTCTCGAACCGTTCGGCGAGCAGGGTCAGCAGACCGATATGGCTGAGCCCATTAATTTCAAAGGCGGCCAGGGTCTGTCCGGCATCGGCTTCGCAGGCCTTTTGATCGGGCAGCGTGCCATGGGCGAGCAGCGCCACATCGACCGTATCGAAGGTGCCATACAGCGCCTCAATCGACGCCAGGACCCCTGCGGGCACGGCCAAGTCGCTGGCAAAAACATGGGTCTCTGTCGCCCCGCGCACTTTCAGATCGGCGGCGACCTGGTCCAGCTTGCCGCTATCGCGCCCCACCAGAAAAAAACGTCCGCCCGACGGGGCGAGATGACGCGCCGTCGCTTCGGCGATGGCCGAATAGGCGCCAAAGATGACTATGTTTTTCATCAACCACTATCCTGACTTGCCGGACCTTCGACCCGCCGCCAAAACGACGATGAGAAGGCCGGATCGACATATTTCGAAAATTCCGCCAACCGCGGATAGGCCTGCCGGAATAGCTCGGCCGACATTCTGGCATCCTTGGCCGGATAGACCGCCCCGCCATGAGCGCTGGTGATCCCGTCGAGCTGATCCAATAAACTCAACACCTTGCCGCCGGAATTGGAAAAATCCAGCGCCAATGTCACACCAGATCGTGGAAAAGACATTAATCCCGGCGACGGCTTGTCACCGAATATTTTGAGCACGGCGAGGAACGACCCCATCCCGGCCGCCGCAATCTTACGCAGTATCTCGGTCATGCCGGCCTCGCCCCCTTCCATCGGCAGGACGCATTGATATTGGTAGAAGCCTTTCGGCCCATAGATGCGGTTCCAATTGCCGATGGCGTCGAGGGGATAAAAGAACGGGCGGTAATGGACTTGGCGGTTGTCATCGTCGCCGCGCTGCTTGTGATAGTACAGCGCATTGAATGCCCGCAGGCTCAATTGATTTACCAGCGATAGAGGCGGCGCAATCGGTATCGAGGGACCATCGCGCGGCGCCTTCGGCTCCGTCCGGGCAATTTCCGGCGCATGGTTGCCGCGCATGAACAGTCCCCGCCCCAATGACACATCTTTCGCCAAGCAGTCGATCCAGGCGACGGTGTATTCGAACTTTTCGTCGGAATCCTCGGACAGGCGGAAAAACTCGGTCAAATTATGGAAGCGGATGACCTCCTGGTCGATATAAGCATTGGCGACCGGTCGAAGCTGTATCTCCGCCCAAGTCACCAAGCCGGTCAGGCCGAGCCCGCCGATGGTGGCTTGGAAATATTCCGTATTTTCAGCCGGCGAACAAAGCAGCCGCTCGCCGTTAGACCGCAACAACTCGAAGCTTCGCACATGGCAGCCAAAGGTCCCGGCCCGATGATGGTTCTTGCCGTGCACATCGTTGGCGATGGCGCCGCCCACGGTCACCAGCCTCGTGCCTGGACTAACCGGTAGGAACCAGCCGCGCGGCACGGCCATATCGAGAATGTCGGCCAATAGCACGCCCGCCTCGCAACGCAGCACGCCACTCTCAGGGTCGAAGGAAATAAACCGGTCGAGATGGCGGCAGTCGATCAGCACGCCGCCGGTATTCAAACAGGAATCGCCATAGCTGCGGCCGTTGCCGTATGGAAGTATCGATTTTCCGGTTTCGACTTCCGGTAACGGGGATAACCGCTGATCGAACCGCATGCCGATTTGCGGGCCGAAATCGATTCGGCCCCAGGATTGGTACGGTCCGCTGCTCACAACCAAACGGCCAGCGCGACCGGGATCAAGGCAACGAAGAACGCCGCGCGCGACTCCCAATCGCGAATTGCAAATACAATGGGATCGTCGGTCAGTGTGCCGCGTTGCGCCGTCAACCAGATATGGGCGACCCAGTACAGCAGAACCGGGCACACGCCCCAGAGCATCTCCGGCGTGCTGTACAAGCCTGATTGGGTCGAGCTGTTGACGTACAGCGCCAGGGTGACAATCGACGCCACCCCCGCTGCGGTTCCCAGTGCCATGATAACATTCTGATCGCCCGAGCGATAACCGCGCCCTTCCACATCGCTTTCGCCGCGCTTGAAAACATCAACGATTTCCGCATAGCGTTTGGCAAAAGCCAGGCTGGCGAATAGGAACATCGAGACCGCGAGTAGCCACAGGGTCAGCGGGGTATCCGTTGCGGCGCCGCCGGCGATGATGCGCAACGTGTAGAGACTGGCCAAAACGATAATATCGAGCAAAGGCTTGCGCTTGATCCACAGCGAATAGGCGCCCGTGATCAGCAGATAGGCGACCAGGACAAGTGCAAATTCCGGCCCGACGATAAAAGCGCCTAATAGCGATCCCAATCCCAGCGCAGCTGCCGTAAAGAGCCCCGGCAGTACGGCCAGCCGCCCCGACGCGAACGGCCGATGGCGTTTTCGCGGATGAAGGCGATCAGCCTCCAAATCCAGCAAATCATTGACAAGATAGACCGACGACGCGGCCAGACCAAAGAACAGAAAGGCGAGGCCGGCCTGTATCACACTGGCGCCGTCAAATTGTTGCGCCGCCAATAGGGGCACAAAGATCAGGAGGTTTTTAACCCATTGATAAAGCCGCGCTGCCTCGATCAGACTCGCCAGAAATTTCGGCTTTTCCGACAGTATTTCAACATGTTCTTTTGAGTTCTTAATGTCCGAGATGAGCTTCGGGGACGCATTTACCAAGATCGCCGTGTGCGCCGCCGACCAGACCGTCTTATCGACCGGGGCGTTGGCCATATAGTCGAAACCGCCGGCGCCGAAACGCGCGACCAACGCGTCGCGCTTGGCAACACCGGACATATTCTTATCGGCCTCGCTGGCAATAACATCGTCGAACAGGCCGAGATGTTCCGCGATCTTCCGCGCAACGGTCACATTCGACGCGGTCGCCAACACGGTTCGCCGCCCGGCCGCCCGGGCTGTGCCGACGCGCTCGATTAACGCTTCGTCGTAGGGCAATAACGACACGTCGAGCGGCGCGTGCAGGGCAATCTCATGCTTGAACCGCGCCTTGCCCGCACCTAACCAGGCCGGAAAGTGGAGCAGATCGAGCGGACGGGTCTTTACCAGTTTGACCACGCCTTCATGCAGCGTATCGGTCCGCGTCAGCGTGCCGTCCAAATCGACGACCAGCGCCACATCCGACATAATATCGGACACCGTATCCGACGCTGCATCCGACACAGACTCCGACACCGCACGCGCGGGCTCAGGGCCCCCATCCTGCACTTCAATCACCATGGGATTGATCTATCCCTGGCAAAATTAACATTGCCTTAAGCATGATCGCGTTCGCGCCATATTACGCCCCCCATAATCGCGTCAAAACCGCCGCATCGCCCCCAAACCCGCAGCCTGTCGGCGGCTAGAAAAACTGATTCTTGGGCCGCGGCAGGCCGAGATTTTCGCGCAAGGTTGTCCCCTCATATTCACGCCGGAACAGCCCGCGCCGCTGGAGTTCCGGCACCACACGGTCGCAGAAATCGTCGAGCCCGCCGGGCAGATGGGAGAACATAACAGTAAAGCCGTCGCTGCCGCGGGTCTCGAGCCACTCCGCCATCTCGTCGGCGATGGTCTCGGGCGTGCCCACCATGGCCGCGCCGGAATAACCGCCGAGCCGTTGGGCGAGTTGGCGCACTGTCAGATTCTCCCGCTCGGCCATGGCAATCGCCCGCGCCCGTCCGCTCTTGCTGGCATTGCTTTCGGGGATCTCCGGCAATGGACCATCGGGGTCGAACTTCGACGCGTCATGGCCCAGGGCGATCGACAGGGATGCGATGGCGCTGTCGGAATGGACCAGACTGTCGAGCATGGCGCGCTTTTCCTTGGCCTCTTCCACAGAATCGCCGATGACGACAAAGCAGGCCGGCAGGATCTTGATATGGTCGGGGTTCCGCCCGGCCTTTTCGGTTCGCCCCTTCACGTCGGCATAGAACGCTTGGCCGGCGGCAAGATCGGAATGCGAGGTGAACACCGCCTCGGCGGTTTCCGCGGCGAGCTGACGTCCCGCATCCGACGAGCCCGCCTGCACGATCAACGGCCAGCCCTGCAC
>JABDJY010000062.1 GCA_013003285.1 Alphaproteobacteria bacterium
CCCATTGCAGTGGGCAAATGTTGTTATTGTGGGGTTCACGTCGAGCCATTTTCCAGACCGGGAATTGCTGCTCAAACAAGTGTAAAGCCCCCTGTTTATGTACCGCCTTCTAGTACGGTTTCGGGCACCGGTTGAGAGACCACCATTTTCGGAGATTCCCCGACGGACCCAGGTTAGCCGTCGGACCGGTTCATTGGGATCATGTAGTTTTGATCAATCCGGACATCGCTTGAAATCTGCGACCATGTGATCGCGCGGTCACACATCAACGCGTGCGGACAGGCTTTTCACAGAAATGGAGGGGTGCACATAAACAAATATTTCCTGCTAGTCTGATTTACGACTGCCGGTCGGCGATTGGGTATAGCCGAGCCATACGTGGCGCGTGAACAATAATAACATTTAAGGGGATCAGGCTAATGACACTAACGGAAGATTTAACCAGCGCCATCGTCGCGTTCGAGTATGACAATTTGTCAGCGCAAGTGGTCGCCGATACCAAACTACACATTCTCGATGGCATCGGCGTTGGCTTGAACGGATCCCTCCTGGAGCCGCTGTTCGATCCGATGATGGAGATTGTGCAACGCTGGGGTGGAGAAGGTGTGTGCTCGGTATACCGGCGCAACTTCACGCTGCCGGCCCGTTACGCCGCTTTCATCAATTCCGTCGTCATGATCTCTTGTCCCTATCAGGAAACCCATCGCGCGTCTGTCGGGCACCCCTACGATGTGGTTTTGCCAACTGCACTTGCGGTCTCGGAAGAGCATGGCGCCTCGGGTAAAGATGTTATCGCGGCGGTGGTCGCCGGTTACGAGGCTTTCGTCAGGCTGGCGACAGCCATAAACCCGTCCGCCCTTGAACGTGGAATTCAAACGACAGGCACTATGGCCCCACTTTCCGCTGCAGTGACCTACGGCAAATTGATCGGTCTCGATCCCGACCAAATGCGCCACGCGATCAATCATGGAGTACATTTCGGAGGAGGCTCTCTGGTCGAAGCTCATGGTGCCAAGCCCTATTTTGGCGTCATGGTGGGGACCAACACGGAAAAAGGGTTTTTTGCCGTTGAGCTTGCCAAGGCCGGCGTTGTCGGTGCCGATACTATCCTTGAGGGCGGCGCGACGTGCGACAAAGGATTTCTTCAAGCCTATTCCGATAAGTATGACGAAAGTCTGATTCGAGATGGCCTGGGAGAGCGGTTGGGAATTCAGGACACCGGTTTCAGCTTTCACTACGTTGCCAGTTTTTCGCGCACGCCGATCGACGCGCTACTTGATATTGTCAATGAAAACGGCCTCACGCCGGACGATGTCGAATCCGTCACCGTGAAGCTGACCCACGTGTTGCACAATTTCGTCAATCGCAGAATTGAAGGCGCGACCGGCCGCCAGGCCCATTACTACATCCCCTTTCATATGGCGCTAACACTGATGTTCGGCGCGGTGGATATGGAAACGCTGACAAGCGAGTACTTCGAGCGTGACGACATTCGCGCCTTGATGGACCGGGTTACGGTCACAGAAGACCTCAGCCTCGATGCGGATTTCGAGCGCAACAAGGCGATCACAGCGGTTATTGTCGAGTTGCAAACTAAGGACGGCCGGCAATTTTCGAAACGGCGCGACAATTGGCGCGGCGATCCTGAATTTCCGGCGACCAAAGAAGATATTGAACAAAAGTTTCGCCGCATCACCAAAAAGGCAATTCCGGCAGATGTCGCCGAGCAGATTATCGAACTGGTCGACGGCCTGGAGACCCTGGAGAGTTTTGGCGAGCTCGGCAAGTTGATCCAAATCCGCGCTTGACACCTGGGAGCTTTCGCTGAGACGCTGTTGGATGCACAATCAACCGGCACAGGATTAAGCAAAGTCAAACGCGCGGTTAAGGTGGTCACTAATAATAAACAGGAGGGAGCATTGGTTATGAAAAGAACAACGAAACTCGTTGGGGTCTTAGCAGGCGTTACAGCTATTGCCGCATTGGCCGTCGGTTCGGCCCAGGCGGATCAACCGTTCGAACTGGTGATCAAGGCCGGTCCAGGTTCTGGCGTCAGCCAGTTAGCTCATAAAGCGGCAGAGTTGCTACCCAAATATCTAGATTCCGATGTTGGCGTCCTCTACAAAAAAGGCGGGTCTGGCGCGGTCGCGCAGGCCTACATTCAAAACCGAGATGCCAACGGCTACCATCCCTTCGTCGATACGACCACGACCGCGATCGTGCTCGCTGGCGGCAAGACGCCATTCACCGAGGAAGACTGGGTCGGCGTAGTTCGCATGCAGGTCGATCCGCAAGGCATCGCGGTACTCAGCGATTCACCGTGGCAGAACTTTGGCGATCTGGTCGAACACATTCGTAAG
>JABDJY010000076.1 GCA_013003285.1 Alphaproteobacteria bacterium
ACGTTTGATGGCGCTCTACCGCGAATTGGACACGTTTCCCGAAGTCACCAGCGTACTGGCCCGACTGAAGGAAGGCGGTATGCAAACCGCCATTCTGTCGAACGGCGCCCCCGATATGCTCAATGCCGGCGTGGTGGCGGCCGGGCTCGACACTCTTCTCGACGCGGTGCTATCAGTCGAGGATGTCGGCGTGTTCAAGCCCGATCCTCGGGTCTATCAACTGGCGGTCGACCGGCTCGGCGTAGTGCCATCTGAAATTTGCTTCATGTCGTCCAATGGGTGGGATGCGGTCGGCGCCGCCGCGTTCGGCTTTCGCGTGGTCTGGATAAACCGCTACAAGCAACCCGCCGAGCAGCTGCCCGCCACGCCCGATATCGAGCTCGACTCCCTGTCACCCGTGCCGGCATTGCTGGGTATGCCCGGTTAAATGGACACTCAAACGGCCCCCTTGTCGCCACCTCGATACGAGGACATCAAAGCAGCCGCGGCGCGTATTTCGGGCGTGGCGGTGCGCACGCCGTTGCTGGAAAGCGCCGCGCTGAACGACGCCATTGGCGGACGCGTTCTGCTAAAGGCGGAAATGCTACAGCGTACCGGATCGTTCAAGTTTCGCGGCGCCTATAATTTCATCTCGCAGCTCGACGATGATCAACGCCGCCGCGGTGTGGCGGCCTATTCGTCGGGCAATCACGCCCAGGGCGTTGCCGCAGCCGCCGCCCTGCTCGGCGCCCCGGCAACCATCGTGATGCCGGCCGACGCGCCGAATATCAAGCTCGACAATACGCGCGCGCTGGGCGCGACGGTCGTCACCTATGATCGGCACACCGAGCCGCGCGAGGAAATCACCGCGCAGATTGCGGCAGAGAGCGGTGCGACCATCATCCCTCCCTACGACCATCCCTGGACGATCCAAGGCCAAGGTACGGTCGGACTGGAAATCGCGGCCCAGGCCGCCGAGATCGGCGCCACTCCCGATGCGGTGCTCGTGTGCTGCGGCGGCGGTGGACTGACCGCCGGCGTCGCTACGGTGTTCGCTGAGATATCGCCCTCAACCCAAATTCATACCGTCGAGCCGGAGTGTTTCGACGACACTGCGCGATCAATCGCGACCGGCCGCATAGTGTCGAACCAACCGGGCGGGCATTCGATCTGCGACGCCCTGCTCGCGCCGATGCCCGGCACATTGACCTTGTCGATCAACAGCCGCCTGGTCAGCAGCGGTGTGACGGTTTCCGATGACGATGTTCGTGAGGCGATGATATTTGCCTGGCAAAAGCTCAAACTGGTCGTTGAGCCCGGCGGCGCCGTGGCGCTGGCGGCCGTCTTGAGCGGCGCGATGGAATGTAAGGACCGGACAATCGCCGTCGTACTTTCAGGCGGTAATGTGGACGCCGCGCTGTTCAGCGAGATAATACAGCGCGAAACGGCGGCTTAGCTACTTTCGTCGCTCACCAAATTGAGGTTGGTTTGCTGGGATTCGCGGCGAACCAGTTTCCCCTCGACGCGCGCATGCGCCTCGATCGATACGTTTTCGTGGACGATGTCGCCATTGATCGACGCCGAAGCCGAAATCGACAGATTGGTCACCTGCAGTTCCCCCACCACTGTGCCATGAATATCGGCGACTTCGCATTTGACCTGACCGTGGACCTCGCCCCCTTCGCCCAATGTCAGCTCGTGGCACTCGATATCGCCGACGACCTTCCCCTCGACCTGGACCGTTCCCGGCGATTCAATATTTCCGGTGATCGTCATGTCCTTACTGACAATCGACGGCAGACCGGAGGGCACGTCGCTACGCTCAGTTTTTGAAAACATATTGTCCAGCCCTTAGGAAGTTTGCAGGGTCCAATTGTTGGCCGTCGACCATAATCTCATAGTGCAAATGGTTGGACGTGCTGCGGCCGGTACTGCCGACCAATCCAACTTTTTCACGAAACTCCAACTTCTGGCCGCGCTTTACGAAGATCCGCGACATATGCGCGTAGCGGGTACGAATGCCCAGACCGTGATCGACCTCGACGGTTTTTCCGTAACCGCCGTTCCAGCCGACAAAAGCGACCGTACCGGGCGCGGTAACGTGGATCGGAATTCTTTTACGGCTGGCGAAATCCAACCCGGGATGCATGGCCAGCGTATTCTTGAACGGATCGCGACGCCGGCCAAATCCACTGCTCAACCGGACTTCATCGAGCGGCGCAGCGAAGGGAATATGCTTCATCAAACCCTGGAGACCCTGCAATCGCAGAAGACGCTGCTCGACCGCAACCAATCTCTCACCGGTTTCCGATCCCGGTTCGTCGTCGAGCGACAATAACGGACCGCCGACACCCTCCAGCAGCTCCGAGCGCTCTCCCAAAACGCGCTCCAGCATCAGGGGAATGTCCAATCCGGCAACCACCAAGGTTCGCTCAAGTGCGCTGATACCCTGATTTGCGCTCTCGCCCAGCCGGTTTATCGATTCCGATTGGGAGGATGCGAAAAGTTCCAGTTGCTCGGATAAATTAGCGACACGGTCGTTTAACAGGCCGCGTTCGTAGGCAACGCGAGCGCGTTCCTCGGCGGTCGCTTCCAGCGCGTTGCGCGCCAATTGCAACTCATCGGCTAGGCCGCGTTGATCCTGGTTCGCCTCTTCGATCTTATCCTTCAACCGTGCGATCTGCGCGTTTGAATCTTCGATTTTCTTGGCCAGCTTTAAGCGTTCGGCCTGTTCCGCCTTGGTCCGCTTCCGAGCGTCGCTGAGTTGACGGCTGATGTCCGCCTGGCCATCGCGGGTGCGATCCAAATCTTGGTTTAGCTGCGCCACATCGCGGTCGCGGGCATCGCGAATTTCGGTAAGCCGCGTCCGTTCCGCCTCTAGATTTTCGAGCTCATCGCGCAGCTCGGCATTCCGTTCGGCGATTTGCGCGTTCGCCGCCACCTGCTGATCGATCGACCCCGCGCGCTTCTCAAGCTCGCGGGTCAGATTGTCGATCTCATCCTGCATGTTGCGGATAACGCGATCGGACGTCGCGATGCGAACATTGCGTTCGGCAACGACCAGCGCATTCGACACATAGCCTGCGCTTGAAAAGCCCAGCCAGCCAACGATCAGGGCCACAAAAGCGATAAAACTTATCTGACCAAACCGCCCCACGCCCAAATAACGGACATGACCGCCCGAGCGCAGAATAAATTCGCGGCGCGGCGGCACCATACGCGCCAGCAGAGATATGAACTTCGAGTAAGACATGTTCAGGAGAAATTATCCTCGAGGGGTTTCAACATATAGTTAACGCTGCTTTAAATCCGGGAGCTATTCGCCTGGACCCCGAATATCGGCCACACCGATCATACTGTCGCGCGACACCAGCTCCGCCAGCTGCTCCTCGCTCCAATCCTCAGTGCCGGCTGGGCGCTGGGGCAACACGAGGTAGCGCAAATCGGCATTACTGTCATGTACGCGCACCTGCTTATCTTCCGGGATCGAAGTGCCAAATTCGGTCAATATGGAGCGCGGTTCACGGACGGCGCGGGCGCGATAATCGCGGCGCTTATACCAGGCCGGCGGAATGCCCAAGATCGCGCGCGGATAACAAGAGCACAGCGTGCACACCACCATGTTGTGGACATCGTCGGTATTTTCGATCACGCATAATTCGGTCGGCCGCATATCGACACCGAATTCGCGAACCGCGGCGTCGCCTTCACTCAACAGGCGCTGCTTGAAATCATCATCGACCCAGGCCCGGGCGACGATTCGGGCGCCGAGTTCGGTGCCCTTTTCGTCCATCATTTCTATCGCCCTATGAATCTCCTCGGCCGAGATCACGCCTTTTTCAATCAACAGCTCACGAACCGCGGTCTCCAGCGTTTCGGCTTTGATCGGGGGCCGGTCGTCGTTTTGTATTGGCTTGCCATCATGGGTGTGCGTGGCATGCATGTGATCGGGATGATGGTCGCTCATGATATTCTCGTGGATTTTGAGATTTCAAAGATGGCGAGATCGCGGGCCTGCATCAGGCCGGCTCCAACCAATGTTCGTAGATTTCGATTTCCAGACTGTCGTCGGGTTGGCCGTCATAATCGGGCCAGAGCGATTTCTGCGCAAAATTCACCCGGTACAGCATTTTGTAGGGTAATCCCGATTGCCCATAGGCCAGGGTCTCTGGATTGGGGAACGATCCCACAACCCGTTCGATCACCCCCTCTTTGCCACGCACATATTGCGGCGTGCGCACATGGCCGGGTTGGTTGCGTTCGACCACACGGACGGCGTCGCCAGGCTGGAATTTACATTCCACGGCGCTCTGCCTCCAGGCGGGCGCGAACCTCGCGCTGTTTTTCGTCGAGCTCTTCCTGGCTGAAGACCCCCTTCTCGAGCATCAGCCACGAGATCGCCTGCAGCCAGCGCTCATAATAGGGATATTTGTGATAATCCTCGCCCAGCGCTTCCTGCATTCGGCGTGATTCATCGACCCGCGCCAGCCTGCGTTTGGGGTCGAACAGCAGCATCATCATGGCATCGATGCGCTTTTCCCAATGGGTCGGTACATGCTCGTGCACCGCAGGGTCCACCGGTCCAGCCGGCAATCCCCCTAAATCTTGCGGTCCTCGCATTCGCCCCTCCCCTAAAAAGCCGCTGCGGTCCAACGATCGGACCTTAACTATACCAGAACCACGCGCAGGGTCACCGGTTTGGATTCACAAAAACGACCAATTCAGGCCAAAATTTAGGTTTGCTCAACGTATTTTGAATAAGACCAATCCACTTGGCAGGAGATCGCCCCCGTGGCTATGGACCGACAAACATTAGGCAGAACACTCGACGCGGGCCGCACGTCGACGTTGAACTGTTTTGCGACTACCGCCGACATCGCAGCGATGAGCGCCAAAGTGCGCGACAACGATGAAATCGGTCCACTGTTCCGCAACAAGTACCTGAACAATTGCATCGTTTTGAAGATCATCGCTCTGGTCCGACAGGACCGGCGGCGCACGTTCAACACCGACACCCTGCTCTATTTTCCCTATAACGCGTCCAATATCTACGAAGGCGGCGATTCGGTCCTCTTCAGCGATGCCAAGCGCGAGGCCATGCTGCGCCATAAATGCGGCTTCGACCCAAACGATCCGGCCCAGCGCGACGATATCGAGCACGATAACCACCTGCTTGAAATGCTTGCCGACATCCCGACCTTGGATCCGTTTCTCTTGCGCGAGAAAGCGATGCAGATGGACGTCGCCGGCGAAATCAATCCGGTCTATTTCAACCTTACCCAGGAAGAATGGTCGACATTTCAGGCGCCAATCCGCGAGAAAATCGACGCCCTCGTTCGCAAGGCATTGGGCGTGACCCACAGCCTCGAAACTTCAGACATCGCAGAGCACGTCACCAACTTCCTCGATAAGATCTGGGAAGCGCGCGACATCGAGAATATCGAAGCCTTCGTCGATAGCATGGAAATTCCGCGCGACCGCGCGCCGGAATTGTTCTTCGCCTGGAAAGCCATTTGCTATTACCAGGCACAGTCGCGCACGCTCGAGCCGTCCCTGAAGAAACTGTTCCAGTGGATCGGCAATCCCCGAACCGCGTTGCCCATCGACCTGATGACATTGCGCGAAGAGTTACGCGACCAGATCGATGCGGAAATCTCATTGCTAAAGCAGCGCATGCGCGAATATTACAAGGAAACCCAATCGATCCTCGACATCTACGAGGACAGTTATCTGCAGTTCATCGAAAAGGGTAACCCCGAGCCCTTCAAACGCTTTCTTGGCGATGCCCAGGAGCAGTTTCTAGCCCTCGCCGCATGCCTCAGCGCAAACGCTCACGCGATAAACCTGCTGGAAGACCAAATACGCCGCGGCGGCGCCCAGGTTTATGCCGTCCAGCATCGCGAGCTGCTCGATTGCCTGCTGACGATTTACGGCATAGATCGGGCCGAAGCCCTGGCGGCTATCGCCTGATACCGCTCTAGTCGGGCCGCATCATCGTGAAACCCTCATTGACGACGGCGTAATCCATATAGCCCAACCGCGCGATCGGCTGCAGCAGGCTAATATCGACGATGCCATCGACGATGACGCTGTCGTCGATATGGATGCCGATCACCTCACCAATGACCACATGGCTCGGCCGGCCGCTCTTGCTGGCGGGCAGATCGATCACCTTGAAAAGTTTGCATTCAAACGCAGCCGGCGCGGCGGCGACACGTGGCGGCGCGACGAGTTTGCTGGGCGCCGCCTCGAGGCCGGCCGCCGCCATTTCGTCGACACTGCGCGGCATATGTTCCGCCGTCTTGTTCATTTCTTCCCGCAAACTCCAATTCGACAGGTTGAAAACGAACTCGCCGGTTTCCTGCACGTTGCGCAGACTGTCCTTCGGGCCCCCATCGGGATGGGTGCCGTTGGGGCAAAACATGACGCAGGGCGGGTCATCGGTGACGCCGTTGAAAAAGCTGAACGGCGCGAGGTTCAAATCCCCGGCAGCGCTCATGGTGGTGATCCATCCGATGGGCCGCGGCACGACCAACGCCTTGAAGGGCGAATAGCGTAGCGGCTCCGGTTTCATATTGACGGCGGGATCGATGAACATTGTGGCCTCTAGCGTTGGTGAACTCTGATCTGAGATTACAGGTCTGCGGTCAACAAAGCCAAGCGGCGCTCGGCGCGGCGCAATCGTTCGCCGGTGTCGGTCGGTGTATCACCGGTGATATGCTCGCCAACATCATAAAAATACCAAAGCCGCGCCCGAAATGCTGCCTCGGTGTCAGATAATCCCGCTTCTTTGAACAGGCCGCCGGCATACTCCATTCGGCGCTTGTCTATCGCCGCCACCGCATCGGCGACATCGGAATCGAACTGTGCCCAGGCACGCATGGCGTTATCGTAGCGATCGGGATCCTCGCGGGCGAGAAACTCGAGTACTGCCCGCATTTTCTCTACCGGGGTTCGGCCCGCGGACTCGGCGTGTGCCAGAACCGGCTCGGTTTGCGATTCGACCCAATATTCCGGCAGGGCGCGCAATAGGTCCGGACGATCCTTGAAGTGCCAATAAAAACTCCCCTTGGTCACCCCGAGCCGTTTCGCCAAGGGTTCCACCTTCACATGGTCGACGCCGCTTTCGCGCAGGACTTCCATGGCCTCGCTCAGCCAGGCGCTCCGATCCAGTCGTTGGGTGGGGTTCGCTTTCATCACCATACGGTAGCGTATTGACGAAGCAAATCACAAGGACTATCCTTATGCCAACTCGCAGATCTGTGTGGGATGCGCGCGAAAGTTAACTCTTCGCGCGTTGTCCGTTTTCGATACACTATGACCACCGAGTTGCCACGCTTGACGGATTAAGGGAGTGATCCAATGACAGAGCCAATTATTAGGGTAACCGACATCGCTTGGGGCCGCATCCGGTCGCCCGATCTCGATGTGCAGGAAGAATTTTTGACTGATTTCGGCTTGGTTCGAGCCGAGCGCACCAACACCGCGCTATTTATGCGCGGCACCGATCCCGACCACCATATCCATGTGACCGAGCTCGGCGATCCCGGGTTCATCAGCCTCGCCTTTAATGCCGCCAGCGAGGAAGACCTTCACAAACTGGCAGCCGAAGCCGAGACCGCAACTGAAGTTCAGGATATCGATGAGCCAGGCGGCGGCAAACGCGTGACCATTACCGAGCCCAATGGGTATGGAATCGAAGTCGTGTGGGGCATCGAGGACCTTGCGCCGATCGACGTCGACCGGCCGCCTTACAATCTGAGCAATGTCGACAAATACGCGCGCACCGGCAAGCTATGGCGCAAGCCGCAAGGGCCGTCGCATCCCAAACGCATCGGTCACGGTGTTATCGGCACGCCCAAGCTGAAGGAGTCGATCGACTGGATACGCCATCACATTGGCCTGGTCGGCACCGATGAGGTCTTTGTTGAAGGCGACAAAGATAAGGTTGTCGCGAGCTTCAACCGCATCGACGCCGGACAAAAGTATGTCGATCATCATGTCTTTCTGTTCGTCCACAATGAGAACGCCGGCCTCAACCACATCTCCTACGAGGTACCGGATTTCGACGATGTGGTGATGGGTCACGAGCATCTGCGCAACAAGGAAAAATACGATCATGTCTGGGGGCTCGGCCGCCATGTACTTGGCAGTCAGATCTATGATTACTGGAAGGATCCGTGGGGCCGGGTGCACGAGCATTGGTGCGACACCGATGTGCTGAACCAGGATTACGGTACCCAACTCGTCGCGGCCGAAGAGGGTTTCGGCTCCCAATGGGGCGAGCCGGCGCCGATGGAATTCATTGGACACGTCAGCCCCTAACAGCCCAGTTTAGGCAATCAAAGGCCCGGCCCCTGCGCCGGGCCTTTCTGCTTTGAGCCTGAGCCCCGGCAAGGCGGCTTGGCGAGTCCGCGCTTTTCTGGCAGGAAGAGCCCCACAGAACCCAGCATCGAACCCATATCCATGAACGACGATAGCCCAGAGCAGCCGCACGACTTTATTCGCGAGCAAATCCGTAGCGATCTGGCGGCGGGTCTGCACGATCATGTGGTCAGCCGTTTCCCGCCGGAACCCAATGGCTTTCTGCATATCGGTCATGCCAAGTCGATCTGCCTGAACTTCGGCGTCGCCGCCGAGTTTGGCGGGCACTGCAATCTACGCTTCGACGACACCAATCCGGCCAAGGAAGACCAGACCTATATCGACGCCATCATGGAAGATGTGCGCTGGCTCGGCTTCGATTGGGGCGCGCATCTCTATTATACGTCGGACTATTTCGAGCAGCTTTACGACTGGGCGGTTCATCTGATCAATCAGGGCCTAGCCTATGTGGACGATCTGACGCCGGAAGAGATGCGCGAATATCGCGGCACCTTGACCGAGCCGGGCCGCGAAAGCCCCTCGCGCGACCGCGGTGTCGATGAAAATCTCGATCTATTTGCCCGCATGCGCGCCGGTGAATTTGCCGACGGTGAAAAAGCGTTGCGCGCGAAGATCGACATGGCGTCGGGCAACATCAATATGCGCGACCCAGTCCTGTACCGCATCCTGCGCGCCCCTCACCCGCGCACCGGCGACACATGGTGCATCTACCCCATGTACGATTTCGCCCACGGTCAGTCGGATGCGCTCGAAGAGGTGACGCACTCCCTCTGTACCTTGGAGTTCGAAGATCACCGTCCGCTCTACGATTGGCTAATCGAAAACCTGCCGACCCCGTCGCGGCCGCACCAGTATGAGTTCTCCCGCCTCAATCTCACCCATACGGTTCTCTCCAAGCGCCGGCTCATTCAGCTGGTCGAGGAAGGCCATGTCAGCGGCTGGGACGATCCGCGCATGCCCACCCTCACCGGCTTGCGCCGCCGCGGCGTACCGCCGGAGGCCATCCGCGACTTTATCGGCCGGCTCGGGGTGACCAAGTCCGATGGTGTGGTCGAGATGTCCTATCTTGAAAACACCGTGCGCGAACATCTCAATCAGACCGCGCAGCGGCGCATGGCGGTGTTAAACCCGCTGAAGGTGGTGATCGAGAACTACCCCGAAGGGGCCGACGATCAATTGGACGCGGTGAACAACCCCAATGACGAGAGCGCCGGCAGTCGCAAGGTCGCCTTCTCGCGCGAGATCTATGTCGAGCGGGACGATTTCATGGAAGACCCGCCGCGAAAGTTCTTCCGCCTGGGACCGGGCCGCGAAGTGCGGCTCCGCTATGCCTATCTGGTCACCTGCACCGACGTGGTGAAAGACGCCAATGGCGAGGTGATCGAGCTGCGCTGCACTTACGATCCCGAAAGCCGCGGCGGTAACGCACCCGACGGCCGCAAGGTCAAAGGCACTATTCACTGGGTTTCCGCCGAGCATGCGGTCAGCGCCGAGGTGCGGCTCTACGATCACCTGTTCACGGAAGAAGACCCGGGCTCGGGCGACGATTGGCTCGACGGCCTCAACCCGAATTCCCTCGAAGTCCAGCAGAACTGCCTGTTGGAACCGTCGTTAGCCGATCTTCCAACGGGCGAAGCAGTGCAGTTCGAACGGCTGGGTTATTTCTGCGCCGATCCGGATAGCGCGGCTGATAATCCGGTCTTCACCCGAACCGCCTCCCTGCGCGACACCTGGGCCAAGCAAAAAGCCAAGGGCGGTTAGCAGGTTAGACCTTCTTCTTCCGCTGGCGGGGCGCATTCCGCGCCCGGACAAATCAGACATTTCCCTATTTAGCGGCTGACCTCTGGCTGTGCACAGACTCCCCTGTCCAACGACGGGTGGCGTGAGATTCCATGAGGGAATTATCAACAGCGCATACATATGTAAGGTTGACACCAATCGGTAGCCATTTGACACTCTATTCGATTAAGAGTTGTAGAAGCCTATCCCTTGGCGGGCACACAGTGACGTCGTTCGGCGTGCAGAAGGCATGGCGGTTCAAAACATAACCGCCCGAACAAACCCACAGTAACGTTCGCGTTTTTTTTGAAGAAAACTAATCGATCAAAAACATTGGGAGGGAATAGTTATGACGCGATTCATTCTGTTGAGCACCCTGGCCGCTGCGGTCGGCCTGTTAGGTGTCACTGCATTCGGAAGCGGCGCAGCGCATGCTGTTACGGTATGCACATATACAGATAACGGAACAACTAGGTCCCTAGATGCCGACTGCGAGACAGAAACAACGATTATTATTCCGGATGGCATGACTCTGGACGGAAATGGTAATTCGATCACTGCGGTCGACCCGGGCGCCGGTCATTTCGTTGGCGCCATTGTGACGAACGGTGGCACAGTCGCACATGTCACCAGGCTCGTCGTTAATACTAGCGATCTTGCAAATGTGTGCGATGCCAGCGGGAATCGGCTGCGTGGCATTATGTTTGAAGGCGCCTCGGGTAGCATCACACAAAACACCGTTGAGGATATCCATCAAGGGCCAAGCGGCTGTCAGGAAGGCAACGCAATCGAGGTTCGAAATGCGCCGTTTGACGGAACGCACCCCAATACTCAAAACGTGGAGATCGCGCACAACGTGGTGCAGGACTGGCAGAAGAGCGGGATCGTTTGTAACGGGGACGTTGACTGCCGCATCCATCACAATGTGGTCAGTGAATCCTTCACGCAGGAGAATCTCGCGCCGAACAGCGTCCAATTGGGTTTTGGCGCTACCGGGATAGTCGAATTAAACCATATCGCAGGCAAACAGTGGCTTGGGGCATCGAATTTTGTCGCTACCGCGATTCTCATTTTTAGTGCGGACGGCGTAACAATTCAGCGAAACAACATCGGCGGAAATTCCGATGTTGGGGTGTATTTGTTTGGCGAAGACGCTTTCGTGGATAACAACCGGATATTCGATGGTGGCCCTGATGGCCCTCACGGTGATTATGGACTGTTCGACTTCGGTGCGACGAATGTGGTCACAAATAACAAAATTCGCGGGTTCGACGATCCGAGCAACGTCGATGGGCAGGTTGTAATCTCCGGTGGTCCCGCGGACCCGAACCCGGTCTGTTTCGGGACCAGTTCCGATTGTGGACAAGCAGCAGCGCCATAAACGAAACCAATTCCAACGCGATCCGTGGCTATGATACGCTAAACTTTCGGTTCTTTAACGGCCAAGTTGCCCGTTCGACGTAGGGAGAACTTTCGAGGGCTGCATTGCCAGCGATAGCGACAGCTACCGCGCTTGTGTCAGAGCTGACGGAAAAAAGTGGAGAATATCATGTGTAATAAATCTAGATCGTACATTTCGGTTGCGGCTGCGAGCGCAATTATCGCCGTCTTCTCGTTGGCGTCAGTGGGTGCTGCCGCTGCTCCGGGAGCGTCACCGGGTCCGGCCGCGGATACACCAGGGCACGCGCAAGCATCGTCCCAATGCGCGGATTCGCTCGGGGCATTCCCTAAATCCGCTGACGCCGCACCCGGAAATTCGGCGGGTCAGGACGGAACGCAAATTGCCAAAGATCAGAGGGCTGCGCATTCGGATGACCGGGCGTGTACAGTCGGTGCGCTGCCGAGGGACAATGCCGGAAAGCCGGATAAGTGAACCTTAACGTGGACAGGCGCACTGGCAATAGCGGTTGGTCAGGGCTGGTCAAAAAAAAACGGGCGCCCGCGAGCGCCCGTTTTTACGTCGATAAGATAGAGGATTACTCCGCAGCAGCGGCCTGGCCGTGGTCGACCACTTCGCCGCGCGCCGGATAGTCTTTCGAGATGACGAAATCCAACGCCTTGAGAATGTCGCCGAAGCTGGGGCGGGCAAACGGCATGGTCTGCGTAGTGACGAAATAGACCGAGTTATCGGGCTTGACCAGGAACAGGCCCGGTTCACTGAACAGAGCCGGCTCCTCGATGCCGGCGCCGGAGACGCCCTTGCCGGCAGAGATGTACAAGCCCCAATCCCGCGCCTTGTCGAGATCGACGCCATAACCGACAGTCAAATTGTCGAGGCCCCACTTTTCCTTGGCCTCGGTGGCGCGATCCTCTTGGTCGCTACTAAGG
>JABDJY010000081.1 GCA_013003285.1 Alphaproteobacteria bacterium
ACCTCAACGCGCTCTGGACGGCCAGCGGGAGTTCGTTCAACAACGCCGGCATCGGCCATCTCATCGCGCAGGTGCTTCAGGAGAACAGTACTCTCCAAGGTGACAGCGAAACCTGGACCGCGATTCAAAAGCAGTTTGAGCCCGCCGGCCTCGAAGCTGCCGGCTTTCAGCTCTGCCCCATCGGCGACGATTCTCACAGCATCGGTAAGG
Source organism: Alphaproteobacteria bacterium (assembly GCA_013003285.1). Lineage (GTDB taxonomy): Bacteria > Pseudomonadota > Alphaproteobacteria > UBA6615 > UBA6615 > JABDJY01. The sequence goes on from JABDJY010000081.1 coordinate 211, forward strand.
TTTGCTACTGCCGGTTCTAGTTGGGTTCCGCCCAAGGTAGTTCCGTATGCTCAGACGGGCCGGAATAGAACGTTAGGGCAACCACGCGATTGATTTCCGTCAATTGAGGATCTGAGAAGCCAGCTACCTTGTGACCGACGGCAACTCCAACAACTTGGAGGTTCAAATGTTCGCCAATCCCTCTTTGACCACCCGCATCGGTATCGGCAAAGGACTCGGGGCGCTGTTCGGCATTGCCGGCTTTGTCTATCTAACCGTCTATCCGGTCGGCGATGATGGGCTGCTGCGCTGGGGAATTCTGCTGTGGTACACGACGCTCGGCGCCATCATCGGCATGTTCGGCGTGTACACTTGGCACCCGATCTTGAAACTGCCGATGCCCTGGTGGTTCCGCGCGCCCCTCGTGGGGGCGTGGTTGAATTTCGTGTTGGTCTTCTTCGCCTATGACAGCCTAGCAGCCGTGCTCGCGACGCTCTTCGGCGTGGACGGACCTTTAACTTCGCCGTTCTGGTTCACCGCCGAAGGCGCCCTTGTCGGCCTCATCATCGGCTTCGTCGCGACCCGCTTTGGCGGCGAGGGTCCGGAGACCGTTACCCAGCCGGCGGGCGCGGATTAGTCGCGGAAGTTTACGTACTGCAGCGGTTGCTCGATCTTTAGATCTTTGATCAGAGCAATTGCATCCTGCAGATCGTCGCGCTTCTTGCCCGACACCCGCAATTCGTCGCCCTGAATGGCGACCTGGGTTTTCATCTTGGCGCCTTTGATCGCCTTGACGATCTTCTGGGCGATCTCGCGCTCGACCCCCTGCTTGATCGTCACCGTTTGCCGCACCGTATTACCCGACGCCATTTCCGGCGTGCCGAAATCAAACGCACCAGCCTCAACCTTGCGCTTGGCCAAATAGCCCCGCAACAGTTCCTGCACCTGACGCAGCTTCATGTCGTCGTCGGCCGTGATCTGTATTGTCTCATCGGTCCGCTCGACGGCGCAATTACTCCCCTTAAAATCAAAGCGCGTGCCGATCTCGCGCATGGCGCCCTGAATAGCGTTATCGACCTCGGGAATTTCGGTGCGGGAGACAATATCGAAGCTCGGCATGGCAGATCACTCTTGTTGCGGTACAGGCTCAGCAGTTTGCAGGCGTACGTTTCGAAGACAAGCGGAAATTAGTACATGGGCATCCGCGGGTCGAGTTCACCGGCTACCCTGCTCCATTTTCTCGGTTCAGGCCGAACCCACAGTTCTGCGTACAGTTGTATTCAGGGGCAGTAAACTAAATGTGATGATTGCGAATTACGGATTCGTGGGAGGATTACAATCAGCGATTTTCTACTATTGGTTGTTAACTATAATAAAATCAAAAACAGCCGCGACAAGCAGGGAGCAATGACCATGATCACTTCGATGATTGTATTACGCGGACGAAACTACTCTCTCCGGTTTATCATCCCGCTATTGGTCTTGGCGGTCGCCACGTTTGCGAGCGGCGCCGGATTCGCCGACCATTCTAACGGACATCAGGGCACTTCAGGCGGGAACAGCTCGCCGGCGATCGAAGCTCAATCTTTCTCATTGGATGAGAACCAAGATGCCGGTACCGCAGTTGGCGATATTGTCGCCACCACCAACCGCAAAGGCGGCCTGCTTACTTACGAAATAACAGGCGGTATTACAGCCAACTTGTTTGCATTGCACCCCGAAACAGGGGCGCTGACAACCACCAACTTGCTCAATTTCGAGGCGACACCATCTCATGGTTTGACCGTTCAGGTCACCGATGTGTCCGGCAAAACAGCCTCCGCCCCCATCACCGTGTCGGTCGGGGACGTCAACGAGGCGCCGGTGGCGAACGATGCAGTTTTCGCTGTCTTAACCTTGTCCCCGGAAAATACTGTTATTGGCACCGTAACGGCGAGCGATCCCGACAAGTCACCTCCGTCCAACTCACTCACTTATGGATTTGTCGTCGCGAACGACATCTTCGAGATCGGCACCACAACTGGAGAGCTGAGGACAAAAGTTGTTCTGGACGCCAGTCACGCCTCCCCCCAAAACTTTGATGTCTTGGTAACCGATGGAGATCTGAACGACCCCTTATCAACCGTTGCAAATATCACGGTCAACATATTGCACGGTGCGGTTCCATCTGACGTTTCAGAGATCGATGGCACGAACGGATTTAGACTACCCGGCCTTACCGAAATTGGAAATGTCGGCCGGGAGGTCGTTATACTCGGCGACGTGAACGGAGACGGATTCGACGATGTCGCAATGTCCTCATCTCGACTTCACCCTGACGTTAGCGGCGCCTTCGTAATATTTGGTACCGATCAAGGCTTCGATCTTAATTTCGATCTTGCGTCCCTAAACGGCACGAACGGTTTTCGATTCGATGGTACGGAGTCTAATGACTTTACCGGGGAAGCCATAAGCCGCGCTGGCGACGTCAACAAAGACGGGATAGCCGATATATTGATCGGCGCTGTTCAAACTTTCAACGAAAACAACACAACTGGCGCTGTATTTGTCGTGTTCGGGGCTGAGCAATTCGCCCCGGTGATGACCAAATCAGATCTTGATGGAACAAATGGCTTTCAAGTCATTTCCGCAATTGGACAATCTGGTCTGGGGTCGCCGCTTACACTGTCATCAATCGGCGACTTCAACGGAGACGGCGTCGATGATTTTGCCGCTGCTTTAAACAACGAAACAGTTGGCGGTGTTTCACCAGCGACGGGAAAGATACATGTAATATTCGGGCGTGATACGTCGAATAATAACCCTGATTTTGACCCAATCTTTGACCTCACCAATTTGGATGCGTCGACTGGCATGATTCTACATGGCGCACCAGGCGATGGCGTTGGATTTCTGATGAGTCCAACCGGAGATTTGAATGACGACGGCCTCGCTGACTTCATTGTTGGTGCCACAAATGACTTTGATCGAATCTATGTCGCTTTCGGAAGTATTGATTTTGCTACTGGAACGCCGAGCGATCTACCCATCGTGTTCGATTTAACCACTCTCGATGGAACCAACGGTTTTATTGTCAACGCCGTGGTCGATCAACATTTGATTGGTGTCACCAGTGGTGGCGACATTAACGGCGATGGAGTTAGCGACCCGCTTATCTCAGTCCCCGGAGAAGATCGTCTGGTTGGTGGCGTTATTGTCGAAGTGGACGTCGGTGCCACATACGTAATTTTTGGCACCGATATTTGGCCCGCCAATTTCGAACTGTCTTCGCTAGACGGTTCAAACGGCTTCCGCATACTAGGCGCCGCAGGTTCCGACGATTTCGGATTTCCTGCGGACAACAGATCAGATGTTAACGGCGACGGATTAGACGATGTCATCGCGGCGACCAACGTCGCTGGTATACCTCAACTTCCAACTGCAAATATTGAAGACCTGCCGCCGCCACCTCCAATCGTGTACTATCTTATCGCCGGCAGCGACCAACCCTTCCCCGCAACAATTGATCTAAAAACGCTAGACCCCGCTACAGGG
>JABDJY010000103.1 GCA_013003285.1 Alphaproteobacteria bacterium
GAACAGCGAAGACCCGGTGGCCTGCGAGCGCATTCCCATCCGCAATAATCGCCTGCTGTTGATGCGCGATTCGTGCACCGCCGGCGTTGCCGCGGCGATGCGCGCGCCGCAATTGTGCGAGCAGGTGCAACTCGCCGTGGTGCGCGATGCCTGCTACTTGATCCAAGTGGTCGAACTCGATGCCGCAGCGGAACTCTGCGAATTCATTTCCCGTCCCGCCGTGCGGGACATTTGTTACGCCCCGCCGGCCGACGCCAAATAGCCTGACGTTCATATATCCTTCGCTTCGCCCTTTCGCCTTACAGGGGTGGGCGATATGTTGGGGCGGCGGGCAACAAGGGCGTTTTCGATGTTACTTCTGGCAAATCTCCTCAAAGGTTTTGTGCAACGCGGCCGGCTAAAGCTGATCGATGCGGGCGGCAAGACCCATGAGTTCGGCGATGAGGGCGGCGAGGTGAATGTGGTCTTGCGCCTGCATGACCGCGCCCTCCACCGGCGCCTTTTCTTCAATCCGGAACTCGTTGCGGCCGAAGCCTATATGGACGGCACCCTGACTTTTGAGGAAGGCTCGGGTGTCTACGACCTGCTCTATCTGTTCTCGATAAACCGGCCGGCGCTGGGCGCCCACCCGGTGCAAGGCCTGCAGCGGCGGTTGTGGCGGGCGGCCCGACGGCGTCATCAGGCCAATGATGTGGATCGTGCCAAAAGCCAGGCGCGCCATCATTACGATCTCTCGACCGATCTCTATCGCTTGTTCCTCGACGAGGATTTTCACTATAGCTGCGCCTTCTTCCGCTCGCCGGAAGACAGTCTCGAGACGGCGCAGGCGGCCAAGGTCACAAGGGCGATCTCAAAACTCGAGCTCGAGCCGGGCATGCGCGTCTGCGAAATCGGCGGCGGTTGGGGCGCCTTTGCCATCGCGCTGGCCCAGGCCGGCGCCGACGTGACGTCGATCAACGTTTCGCCCGAGCAGATCCGTATCGCCGAACAGCGCGTCGCCGAGGCGGGCGTGGGGGACCGGGTCCGATTTGTGCAAAAGGACTATCGCGAGGTCGAGGGCAGCTTCGACCGGGTGGTTTCGGTCGGTATGATGGAGCATGTGGGGATCGGCCATATCGACGAATATTTCGGCAAAATCCGCAGCCTGTTGACCCCCGAAGGCTTCGCCTTTGTCCATTCGATCGGCCGCATGACCCAGCCCGGCACCACCGGGCCGTTTATCCGAAAATATATCTTCCCCGGCGGGTATGTACCGGCGCTCTCCGAAGTGTTCGCCGCTGCTGAGCGCCAGGGTATCTGGGTCGCCGATATGGAAGTCTTGCGCTTGCATTACTACTACACGATCCGTCATTGGCGGCAGCGCTTCGCCGCCCGGCGCGACGAGGCGGCGGCGCTTTACGATGAACGGTTCTGCCGCATGTGGGAGTTCTATCTGGCGGCCGTCGAACTGGGCTTTCTGAATGGCTCCAACATGGTCTTCCAGCTTCTGTTATCGACCCAGCGCGATGCGGTGCCGATCGATCGCGCCTATATGTTCGAGGCCGAGCAGCGCGCCCGCGCCGGGACAAATTAACCACCAAAACCCCGACCTATCCTGCCGATTGCCATAATCGTGCCATGGACCTGTGGGATTGAAGGGCAAGCGAGGGTGTTCCGTCGGTCGATTTCCCGTCTTTGGCATTGCCGAAGGGGTTCAGAAATAGTCTAGTATGGACCCAATGATAAACGCGCCCCGATCCAATTCGGCAAGGCGCGGAACAATAATCCGGGCGTATCTTGGAGATTTGCCCGCACAGGAGTGGATGGCAACATGTCTATGAGTGACGGCGAAAAATCGACAATTCCCTTGGCAACCCGCAGCATGCCTGACATTCCGCCCAAGCGGCGCGATGGTGAGGGACTTTCGTCATCGATGTCCCAGGGCAGTCGGATGACCGTTGGCCCGGGTATCCAGTTGAAGGGTGAAATCAGCAACTGCGCGGCCTTGGTGGTCGAAGGTATTGTTGACGCCACTCTGGACGGCGAAGGGCTGGAAATATCCCAGCGCGGCGTGTTCAACGGCACGGCGCGGGTCGAATCGGCTGATATTCAGGGGCAGTTCAAAGGCGATCTCACGGTTTCCGGCCTGCTGCGGATCGAAAATGGCGGATCGGTTTCCGGCAAGGTGAGCTATGGCCGCATCGAGGTCATTGCCGGCGGCGAATTGTCGGGCGAAATCAGCAAGGCGGATGCTGTCGAGAAAGCCAAGACGCCGCCAAAGACTGCCGGCAATGTTGGCATCGCCGCCGAGGCCGACTAACAGGCACAAACCTTTTGCGGCGAAACCGCGCAGTTTTGACCGGACTTGATTGACAGGTTACGGGTGGCTACCTACATTCCGGCCACCAAATACATCCCCTACCGGTGAAGGCGATTGTGCGACCGCATGATCGTTGGCGACAGCGACCCGTCCATATGACGGCGCCGCTCCGCAATAATTTACGCCGGAGGCCGCAACACAGAGGAGTTCATCCATGTCAGAAAGCAACCTTCCAATCGCCATCGTCGCGGCCGCGGGGTTCATCGAGCAGTCCCTGACCAACACCCAGAAAACCCTGATCGCCGCCGGTCTGCCCTACCATGTCATCACCCCGGAAGGCGCTCTGGTTCAAGGCTGGCACGAAGAGTCCTGGGGCCATCATTTCATGGCCGATAAGAAATTAGCCGACGTGATTTCAGCTGATTATTGCGGTCTCATTCTGCTGGACGGTCCCAATTGCGCTGACAGTCTGACCGACAACGCCCATGCCAAGCGGCTGGTGAAGGCTGCGATGGATAGCGCCAAGCCGGTGCTCGCTATCAACGACGCCATCCGCATGCTGATCGCCGCCGAAGTGGCGTCGGGCCGGCGCATCGCCGCGCCGGAAGCGCTGCAGAGTGATTTGATGCGCGATGGCGCCGAGCTAGTCGATAACGAACCTCTCGTAATCGATGGTGCCCTTGTCACGGCGACCGCCGAAGCGGCCGGTCCGCTTCGCCTCGAGGCCTTCCTCGGCCTGGTCGCCTCGGGTTCGGTGCCCCAGGCCGCCTAACCCGGTGTACCGGTCGGCGCGCGCCGCAAAAAATTAAAGTACGACCGCGGTTTCCGCTCGGCGCCGGTATTTCGTATAAATACCGGCGATGGACGATGATGCCGACACGGCGGTAGCGACACCGGAACGAACACGCCAAGTGACCCGTGGTGTGTGCCGGTACTTGTCCAATTTGGGCTATTGCGTGCTCACTGAGTTCAGCCTGAAAAACGGCCGGCGGGCGGATGTGATCGGCCTGGGCCGCGACGGCGATGTGGTCATCGTCGAGGTAAAAACCAGCGTCGCCGATTTAAAGGCCGATCAAAAATGGCCGGACTATGCGGAATTCTGCGACCAGTTGTTTTTCGCAACACCGCATGATTTCCCTTTAGAACTGCTGCCCGACGCCTGTGGCATATTGGTGGCGGATAATTGGGGCGGCGACGAAATCCGCCCGGCCGACGTCTCGCCGCTGCATGCCAGCCGGCGGCGGGTTCTCACCCTAAAATTCGCCCGCAAGGCCTCCCAGCGCCTGCATGATCTCACCGACCCGCGGCGGAATTAGCTTTGTCGGCCCGTGCGCGCGGCCGCCGCATATGCTCAAATACCTACTCAGCTACAACTTTTCGTGTATTTTGGTGGCAATTGATGACAGTATTTTCGCAATCAGCCCGGTTAAGGAGAGGTCTCGATGTTTTGTAGAATGATTTTAACGGCGGCAGCGCCGTTGTTATTCGCGGTAATTTTAATCTCTCCACAGGCCGCCATGGCGGCTGACCAGATCGGCACTATCAAGACATCGGCGGGCGATGCCAAAATAATTCGGTCCGGCCGGCCGGCGGCGGCCAAGGTTGGCGTGCCGATCGAGCAAGACGATGTGTTCGTAACCGGAGCCGATGGCTCGATCGGCGTGACCTTTACCGACAACTCGATGTTTTCGGTCGGTCCAAATACCGAGATCGTCGTCGACAAATATGTCTTCGATCCCAATGCCAATGACGCGTCGTTCACGGCTAATATGGCGAAGGGCACCCTGCAGTTCATTTCTGGCGAGATCGCGAAACTGTCGCCCGACGCGGTCAAGGTCAACATTCCCACCGGCACCATCGCCGTGCGTGGCACGCGTTTTCTCGTCGAAGTCGGCAAGCCCGCGCTTTAGCATTCCGCCCAGGTAACCGCGTCGTTCCTCCGAAAATGGACATATAGAACCGTGCTAAAACTCAAGAGTGTTTCCTGGTCTGCCGCCTTCGTGTTGCTTTTGGCGGCGTGTAGCCCGCAGGAATTTCCGCCCACGGGCTCGTCCTTTGTCGATAATTTCCGCGTTCTCGCTGGTGATTGGGATGTCGAGGAGGTCAAGAGCTTGCCCCGGCCCGAGGGAGAATTCGAATCAGCCCTGTTCGATGAATATATTCGACTGGGCGCGGCGGAACGCGCCGAAGCCGATTGGCAGGACACGACCTTCTTCTTAAACCGGGCGCGGCGGCTCTCGAAACGGCGCACACCGGACCCGACGCCGATCGATTTGCGCGATATGCCGGCCAATTCCGTCGATGAACTGACCGATGCGCGCCGGCGGCTGATGATTGCCTTATCGAGCACCCGGCGCTGGAAACAGCCGATCGAGTCCGCCCGGGCGCAGGCCTCGTTCGATTGTTGGATGCAGGAACGCGAGGAAAATTTCCAGACCGACGATATTAATAGCTGCCGTTCGGTGTTCCTGGCGGAAATCGAAAAACTCGAAGCCACTACGCCGCGGACGCTCGTCGTTCTATTGCCCGACCTCGATGGCGAAGTCGGCGAAGTTGTGTTCACAAATAGTGCCGGGACGCGGACATTGACCAACGAGCGCGCGGCGACGACAGCGAATAGGTCCACCGACGCGCCGGCCGAAGCCTTCGAACTGGAACAGACTTCGGTCGATCAGCGCTTCGGCGCGGCGATCAAGGCCCAGCCGGTGCCGCCGGAACGGTTCATCATATTCTTCGAACTTCGCTCTTCTGACCTCACTGACACGTCGGCCGCCCAGATACCGCAAATCATCGACTCGATCGCGCGCCATCCGGCGGCGGAGGTCGATATTGTCGGCCACGCCGACCGTTCCGGCAGCGATGCGTATAACGATGCGTTGTCGTTGCGCCGGGCCAGCGAAATCCGGCGGCGGATTATTGGCGAGGTTAGCGACGCGGACGCGGTGACCATCACGGCGAAAGGCGAGAACAATCCAATCGTGGATACGCCCGACGGCGTCGTCGAGCCGCAAAATCGCCGCGTCGAGGTAACGGTCCGCTAACCGAGCGGTCAGTCGCCGCCCAGTTGGCGAAAAAACTGCCGGTCCTGCCGGTCGAGTTCGTCCCGGTCGACGTTCGCGGATGTTTCGCAGGCGGCCAGCGCGAATACGGCCAGCAGCAGTATCACGAGTTTTGTTGGCACGGCATTTACCCACCTAGTGAAGTCCGATGACCCTTAGATGGGATTAGGCGGTGTGCTTTTCATGTAAACTTTCCGCGTGCGGGTACGGCGCGGGGCCAAAACCGACCGATTATGACGCTATTCGAACACCGCGTTGGGCAGCCAGGTCGATAATTCCGGTACATAGGTGACCAGTATCAGGAGGCCCAGCAGTAGCAGGATGAACGGGTTCACGCCGCGAATGACTTCCGCGAGCGGTGCCTTGGAGATGCTCGACAGCACATAAAGGTTTAGCCCGATCGGTGGCGTCAGCAGCGCTAACTCCATATTGACCGTGACAACGATGGCGTAGTGGATCGGGCTGATGTCGAAGGCGACCAGCAGCGGTAACACCAGCGGCAGGGTGATCAAAATAACCGCGATCACTTCCAAGAACATGCCGAGCACCAACATGAGTATGTTCATGAAGAGCAGGAACTGCCACGCTTTGAGATCGAGCGCGGTGACCGCTTCGACCAGCCGGGCCGGTACGCCGCTTTCGGTTATCCAGTGGCCGAACATCAATGCCGACGCGACGATGACGATGATCGACCCGGAAACCTTAAAGGATTCCGCCAGCTGGCCGAAGACGTCGCGATACCTGACCGCGCGGTAGACATGGATGCCGGCGCCGATGGCGATCACCGCCGAGAGCGCCGCGGCTTCCGACACGGTGACGATGCCGCCATAGATGCCGACGAAGATCACCAGCGGGATGGCCATCGCCGGCAGGGCGCGAATATTGACCCGCAAGAATTCATTCATCGAGATGGGATCGCCCTTGGGGTAGTTATGGCGTCGCGCATACCAAAAAATAAATGCGCCGAAGAGGACGGCCTGCATGAGCCCGGGGATGACGCCGGCCAAGAACAATCGCGGCACCGATTCTTCAGCGACAATGGCAAAGACGATCAGCGCCAGGCTGGGCGGGATCAAAATGCCCAGCGTGCCCGAGCCACCGACCACGCCGAGGGCGAACTTGCGCTCATATTTCTGCTCGACCATCGCCGGGATCAGGATTGTGCCCATGGCCAGGGCGGTGGCGACTGACGACCCGGAAATCGCCGCGAACACCGTGGTCGCGACAACGCAGACCAGCGCCAGACCGCCCTGCAGGCGTCCGACCCAGGCGTTAGCGGCATCGATTAGCGCTTTGGCGATGCCGCCGCTTTGCATAAATGTCGCCGCAATGACAAAGAACGGCACGGCGATCAGCGCGTCGGAATTAAGACGGTCGAGGACAACCTGGGCGCCGCCGACGAAGGGCGTCCCGTCGATCCAGAACAGGATCAACGAAATCGTACCCAGGGCGACAAAGATCCCCATGCCGCTGGCCAGGAATCCCAACAGGATAGAAACAACGGCTACCGGGCTCATCTGCGTTCACCATTGTCAGAAATGATCATGCGCTCAATCGACCATATGGCTGCCGCCGTCGCCGAGTTCGGACTCGCCTCTGGTGCGGATGAGTTCGATGAGCCGGAGCGCATAGCGAATGGTGACGAGCGACATGGCGAAGGGCAGGCAGGCGTAATAGTACACGATGGGAATACGCAGGGTGCTGGCGCTGCGTTCATCGAGCAATATAGCGAAATCCACCACCAGATAGCCCGACCACACCATGGCGCTGCAAAAGGCGATGCTGACCACAAGATTGAAGGTTTCGGCGGCGATGCGGGTCGGGCGCGGTATTATGCGAACGATCAGGTCGGCACGAACGTGACGGTGCTCGCCGGCCAGCGCGCTGGCGCTCAACATGACCGCCCAGATCACCAGAAATATGGTGACTTCCCCGGCCCAATCCGGTGCCAGGCGCGGCAGCAGAAAGCGCGCCAGCATGCCGTACATGAACACGCCGATCGCGGCGACCGCGATTGCCGCGACAAGCCATTGTTCTACCCGGTTCCACCAGCGGATCACCATGGCAGTTGCACAACTTTCATGAGGGGAAGGGAATATGTTGGCCGGACCGGCGCGCCTGCCGGCCCAGCCAACATGATGTGATCGTCGCTAACCGTTACTTCAGAGCTGCGGCAACGCGTGCGACGAATTCAGGGTCCATATCGAGTTGCTTGACGATATCGTCCTGCGCGGCGAGCAATTTGGTCCGCATGGCCGCCAGATCGGCCGGCGACGCTTCGATGGTCGTGACGCCGTTCTTGGTGCCTTCGGCCTGCGCATCCGCCTGACGTTTTTCAGCAAGCTTACGCGCCGGTCCAACGGTTTCGGCCCAAGTATTGGTGATGATGTCGCGCACCGCCGGGGTCAACTTGTCCCACTGAACGCGGCTGACCATCGGCACATATTGCAGGAATGCCTGTTGGTCGTTGTAGGCGAACTTCACACCGGAATCCCACAGCTTGGCGCTGCGCGAGGATTCGTGAGTGGTCATCAGGCCGTCCACGGTGCCTTGAGTAAGCGCCAGGGGCACGTCGCCGAAGGGGATCGACACCGGGTTGGTGCCAAATACTTTATAGCGCGCCACCGTCGCCGCGCCGGGAGGCGTGCGAAACTTCATGCCGGCCATGTCAGCATGGGATTTGATTTCCTTGTCGGTCGTGAAGATCGTGCCGTAGCCTAAATCCATGAAGTCGCCGACGATTTTGACCCGCAGTTTTTTCTCCAGCCGGTCCTTCATTTCGTCGCCTAAGGGGCCGTCCCAAACGCTGTAAATCTGGGCGCGGGTGGCACCATAGAATATCGGCAGGTCGGGGATCAGAGCGTTGGGTTCGAATTTACCCATCTGCCACAGGCCGGGGACGCCCATTTCCAGCGTACCTTGCGCCAGCGCTTTGGGAATATCGGGTCCCTTGAAAAGCTGGTTGGCTGGGAAAACCTCGACTTCCAACTCACCTTCGGTGCGTTCTTTCAGTTTGGAAATGAACCCTTCCAGGGAAATATTGCGAACATGGTTCGGCCCGGTCGATAGAGCGAGCTTGAATTTTATCGGTTCCGCCTGACCGGCGACCGGTGTTCCGACCAGGACGGCGAGCCCCAGTGCGGCTGCAAACAGCTTTTTCATTAGTGGATCCTCCCAGATCTTTATGTCGCGACGTTGTCGGTCACACGCAAAGCTAAAACAGTTTGACCCCACGTCAAATGCAACTATAGTTGTACGGACAACCGGACAAGTAAGTCATAAAGTCATCGCAGATCACATGTCTCAGTCAGCCAAGAACTATCGAAGCATATTATTTGTCCCCGCGACTAGACCCGAGCGCGTGCCCAAGGCCGCCGCGAGCGGGGCGGATTCGGTGTGCGTCGATCTGGAGGATGCGGTTGGTCTGGCCGATAAGGGCCAAGCCCGCGCCGATTGTTGGGCGCAACTCGAGGTGCTGCGAGGGCTCGGGGTCCGCAGCATTCTGCGTATCAATGCGCTGACCACCTCAGAGGGGCTGCGCGATATGGTGGCGCTGATCGAAAGCCCCACCGCGCCGGACGGGCTGTTCGTCCCCAAATGCAACAGCGCGGAGGAAGTGCGCTGGATCGATAGCCTGTTGGCCGGCCGCCATCCCGACATGGAAGTCCTGCCGATCATCGAGACCACCATCGGTTTGAACAATGTGGCCGACATCGCTGGCGCCAGCCCGCGGGTCGCGGCGCTGGGGTTCGGCTCGGCCGACTATTCGGCGGAAATCGGCTCGGATATGGGTTGGGACGCGCTGGCCTATGCGCGCGGGCGCATTGTCGCCGCCGCGGGTCAGTGCGGCGTCGCCGCGATCGACGGGGTTTGGATCGATTACCGCGACGATGACGGTCTGCGCCGTGAGGCCAAACGGATCGCCACCATGGGTTACACCGGCAAGATCGCTATCCATCCGCAACAGGTGGCGGTGATCAATCAGGTCTTCACCCCCAGCGACGAAGCCGTCGCGCGGGCGCAACGCATTGTCGCGGCCGCGGCGGAAGCCGGCGGCGGCGTGACCACCGTCGACGGCCAGATGATCGATGAGCCGGTGGTGCAATCGGCACGCCGGGTGGTCGCCGTGGCCGAACATGCGGCCGCGAACGCGGCGAAATAACAAACCCAACAGGGAGAGAGTGACCATGACCTATGGCCATAAAGAAGTGGGTACGAACCGTTATCGCGAGGATATCGGCCGCTACTATGAGGACTTTAACGTCGGCGATGTCTACGAGCACCGGCCCGGACGAACCATTACGGAAGTGGACAATAGCTGGTTCACGCTGCTGACCATGAATACCCACCCGCTGCATTTCGACGCTGAATATGCCGCCAAGAGCGAATTCGGCAAGCCGCTGGTCAACAGCGCCTTCACCCTGGCGGTGGTTGCCGGCATGAGCGTGAGCGACACTAGCCAAAAGACCATCGCCAATCTGGGGTGGAAGGAGATCAAGCTGACGGCGCCGGTCTTTGCCGGCGACACGATCTATGCCGAGAGCGAGGTGTTGGAGATGCGCGAATCCAAGTCGCGTCCCACCGCCGGCATCGTCACCGTGGAAACCCGCGGCGTGAAGGCCGACGGCACCCAGTTCATGTCGTTTGTGCGCTCGTTCCTCATTCCAAAAACCGGGCATGCGGTCGACGACGCGGCCAATTACTAGGCGGACCGAAAGCAATGGACGACTATCCCCTACCGGAACAAGACCGGTTAATCCTCGACTCCCTTGAGCGCTTCCTCGCGCGCGACGTGGCGCCCCATGTGCGTGACTTCGAAGACCCGGACATCTATCCGAAGGCCATGGTCGATGGCATGGCCGAGATGGGCCTGTTCGGCGTCACCATCCCCGAAGAATATGGCGGGCTCGGTCTGCAATGCCTGACCTATGCACGCATCACCGAAACCGTCAGCCGTACCTGGATGTCGCTCAGCGGTACCTTTAGTTCGCATCTCATCATGGCCGAGGCCATCCGCCGCTTCGGCACCGACGCCCAGCGGGAAAAATGGCTGCCCAAATTCGCCACCGGTGAAATTCGCGGCGGCATTTCGCTGACCGAGCCCGATGCCGGCACCGATCTGCAGGCGATCACCACCCGCGCCGTGCGTGACGGCGACAGCTATATCGTCAACGGCGCCAAGATGTGGGCCACCAACAGCCATGAGGGCGATATCCTCGCCGTGCTGGTCAAGACCGATCCCGACGCCCAGCCGCGCCATTCCGGTATCAGTCTGCTATTGATTGAGCAGGGCACGCCCGGATTTCCCCAGCCGAAGAAACTTCGCAAGCTGGGCTATCGCGGCGTCGATACCGGCGAGCCGGTCTTCGAAAACTGCCGGGTGCCGGTGGAAAACCTCATCGGCGAGGTCGAGGGGGAGGGCTTCAAGCAGATCATGTCGGGGCTCGAGCTCGGCCGCATCAATGTCGCCGCCCGCGGCGTTGGCGTGGCCCAGGCGGCGCTCGATCTGGCGGTGCGCTATTCCCAGGAACGCCGCACCTTCGGCAAGCCGATCTGCCAGCACCAGGCGATCCAGCTCAAATTGGCTGATATGGCGACCCGGGTCGAGGCGGCGCGCCTGCTCACCTACCGGGCGGCCATGGCCTATGACACCGGTGAACGCAGCGACATGGAAGCCGGCATGGCGAAGCTGTTTGCCACCGAGGCGGCGGTGGAGAACTCGCTGGAATCCATGCGCATCCATGGTGGTTACGGCTATTCCAAGGAGTTCGATGTGGAACGGCTTTATCGCGACGCGCCGCTGCTCGCCATCGGCGAGGGTACCAACGAGCTGCAACGCATCGTCATCGCGCGCCAGTTGATCGCGCGAAACCCCGTATGATTGTGGAGCTGATCCCATGCTGCCGCTGACCGGTCTGAGAATCATCGCCGTCGAGCAATATGGCGCCGGCCCGTTCGGCACCCAGCATCTGGCCGATTTGGGCGCCGAGGTCATCAAGGTCGAGGACCCGGCGTTGGGCGGCGACGTTTCGCGCTCGGTCGGGCCTTACTTTATCGACGGCGACGATAGCAACGCTTCTAGCCTGTTGTTTCAGGGGCTCAATCGCAACAAACGCAGCATCGCGCTGGACCTCGCCAGCGACGGCGGGCGCCAGGTGTTCCACGATCTGGTGCGCACCGCCGACGCAGTCGCCGGCAATAACCGTGGCGACGTTCAAGATAAGCTCGGGCTCAACTACGCCGCGCTGGGCAAGATCAAACCCGCCATCGTCTGTGCCCATCTGACCGGCTACGGTCGCGAGGGGGAACGGGCGACTTGGCCGGGCTATGATTATCTGATGCAGGCCGAGACGGGCTATTTTTCGGTAACCGGCGAACCGGACGGCCCACCGGCGCGCATGGGCCTGTCGATCGTCGATTTCATGTCCGGCTCCTATATGGCCCTGGGCATTGTCGCGAGCGTCCTGCAGGCGCGCCAGACCGGTATCGGCCGGGACGTGGATGTGACCCTGTTCGATACCGCCTTGTACAATCTGAACTATCTGGCGACCTGGTATCTCGGCACCGGCCATAATCAAGGCCGCGAGTTGCGCTCGGCCCATCCGTCCCTGACCCCGTGTCAGCTCTACACCACCAAAGACGGATGGATTTATCTCATGTGCAATAAGGAGAAATTCTGGGGCGTGCTCTGCGCCAAAATCGGCCGCGAGGAATGGGCCGAGGATGAGCGGTTCCGGCGGTTCCCCGACCGGTTGGAGAACCGCGACCTGCTGACCGAAATGCTCGATGGCGCATTGTCGGCGAAAACCACCGCCCAATGGATGGATCTGTTCGCCGGCGCGGTGCCGGCGGCGCCCTTGAACGATGTCGCCCAGGCGCTGGAAAACCCCTATGTCACCGAGCGGGACCGTGTTCGAGAACTCACCCAGCCGGGCGGGCAGAAAACCCGCGTCCTGGCGCCGCCGATCCATTTTGCCGGCGAAACCTACGAGTTGGCGCCGGCGCCGATCTTGGGCGGCGATACGGACGACCTCTTGGACGAACTGGGCTACGACGCCGAGACCCAGGCGACGTTGCGCGAGACCGGGGTCGGATGAACGACGCGGCCCTGATCGGTAAATCGCCACCGCGCTATATCCTGATGGCGCAACGGCTGGTCGAGGAAATCACCGAGGGCCGCCATCCGGTGGGTAGCCTGCTGCCCACCGAAGCCACCTTGTGTACGCAATATGGCGTGAGCCGGCACACGGTGCGCGAGGCCATCCGCGAGGTGCAATCCTTGGGCTTGGTCGCCCGCCGCCAAGGTGTCGGCACGCGCGTCATCTCGCTGACCCCGTCGCGCGGCTATTCCCACATGCTGGCCTCGGTCGACGATTTGTTGCAGTTCGCCATCGGCACCAAACTGATCGAGGTGACTTCGGAAGAGGTGGTGGCGGACACGGTGCTGGCGGGCGCCGGGCAGTTCCAACCGGGGCAAAAACTCATTCGCTTCGAGGCCCTGCGCGTGCCCTCTAAAGATCTCGCGGCGGCGCCCCTGGCCTGGACCGAACTTTATGTGATCGATGCCTATGCTGGCATCCGCGACGATATCGGCGTGCGCGACGGCGCCGTGGGCTGGCAAATCGAGCAGCGCTACGGCGTGCGTATCATGGAGATTCAGCAGGAGATTAACGCCGTCACCGTCGGCGCGGAATTAGCCCAGCGGCTGCAGGTGCCGGCCGACAGCCCGGCGCTGCGGGTCGAGCGCTGGTATAGGGGCGAAGACGGCCAAGTGTTCGAATACGCCGTCAGCGTGAACCCGGAAAACCGCTACTCGTTTTCCATGCGCCTAACCCGCGACATGGCCGGCTGACGTCTGCCCTACCCCAAAAAAGCGGCCGTCGGCGGCGATCGGTTGAGGTGGCAAAGCGGGCTCTCCGGACATAGCCACTGAGGACATGCGCCGAACCGTTACGAGGACGCGGGATGCTTATCGGACTGCTTTGCACCGTCGCAGATATCGGACCAAGACGGTTTCTCGGCGACAAACTCGTGAAACTGGTTTTTGAGGCCGAGTTCGGTATCAAGGGCATTGGCCGCAATTGGAAAACTGTCTTCTTCGGAGAGGATCTCGCCAAGCGATGTCCCACAAATCCTGCAGAAGCACCTGCCGTACTTGTAAGGAGGTTCGGGCTGGTAGAGGGCAACCTGCTCTTTCCCTCGAATCCACTTCAAGTCTTCTTTTTTGACAAAGACTATCGTGCTTGCACCAACCTTGCGGCAGCGGGAGCAATGACACGTGCCCATCATCGAAGGTTCTGCCAACAGTTCGAATTTTACCGCCTCACAGCAACAACTGCCTCTAATCATGTTGCCCGTTCTCCCTGCACAAACCTTGTTCTAGAAAGGAACAATACAAGAACATTTAGGGGCGAGCAATGTCGAAGTAGGGCTTGTAAGCGAATCGCGAGCGGTATGGGGGCATTACCGCGATTTTGGTAAAATGCGGCCATCGGTGAGTTCATGGACACCGCCGCGCATCCTCCATAAGCTCGCAGACCTACCCATGTTGGCTTGATGATCCAAACGAAGATCCGACGCGACGACGGAGGACCGCATCATGAACGTCATTACCCAATCCGACGCCAGCCGTGCGGTGCGCAATGTGCCGCGCCGGGCCCTGCCGGTGATCGATGTCGGCGCCGTCGTTGGCGGCGATCCTGACGCCCCCGCTGCGCTGGCCGATACCTGGCGCAATATCTGGGAGACGGTCGGCTTCATGTGCGTCGTCAACCACGGCGTGCCGCGCGAGCAGATCGACGCCATGTTCGAGGCGGCCAAGGAGTTTCACGACCTGCCGCAAGATTTGAAGCAAGCGATCCCGCTTAACACCGACCAGCGCGGCTTCATGGGTGTCCGCACCGATGATCTGGCGACGGGGGAGATGGCGGAAAACCGCAAGCCATCTATCTCCGAGGCGATGTTTGTCGCGACCGAGTATGCCGCCGACAACCCCCACGCCGCCGCGGGTACGCAGTTCTATGGCCCCAATCAATGGCCGCCCGAGGATCTCGCGCCTCATTTCCGAGAAACTTCACTGGCCTATATGAATGCCGTGACCGAGATGGGCAAGAAACTGCTGCCGGTGTGGGCGTTGGCGCTGGAACTGCCGGCGGATTATTTCGATCCGTTTTTCGTCGACAACTACAGCTTTCTCCGCATCGCCAAATACCCGCCGCTACCGCGGCATAGCGATTTGGAACTCGGCATCCACCCGCACAGCGACACAGGTTTCATGACCTTCCTGCCACCGGCCAACGAGGAGGGGCTGCAGATCCTCGACGAAGACGGCAACTGGTTTTGGCCGGAGCTGCCCGAGGACTCGTTGATCGTTAATCTGGGCCATTTCGCCGCGCGCTGGACCAATGACCGTTTCCGCGCCACCACCCACCGCGTCGTGCCGCCGCTCGAT
>JABDJY010000108.1 GCA_013003285.1 Alphaproteobacteria bacterium
TTTCTCGAGAAGATCAAATAGGTCTTCGTGAACGCTGTCGACGGCAGCTACGCCGACTTTGATCTGCGCCGCCTGGTTTAAAATTCGATTCAAGGAAGGCAGCAGCCTCATGACGGCGATCCCGTAAATACCCAGTACCGGTACGATGGCGACAAGGTCCACGTTCCGCCAGAACAGAAAGATAATGACCGTGCCAAGCAAGCCGATGATAACACTTTCGACCATCAGCCGTGGCAGGTGGACGAACGTCGCCACTTCGGATTCCGCCGTGCATCGTTGTTCGACTACCGCCGCGAACCGGGTGACAAAGAACTCCTCCCGCCCGGAAACCTTGACCGCCTTGATAGAGCCAAGCGTTTCATTCACCCATTTAATCATTTGCATTGTGTACTGGTGGATGTCTCCTCCCCACCCCGAGAAACGAGGCGCCATAAACCGGTGCGCCAATATTCCCAATCCTCCGATGATCAAACCGATAAGCGTGGTCACTAATGGTTCCACCAGGAACAATACTGTCCCTATGCCGATGACCATGATCGTTTCGATAAGCAAGTTGAGGATGGGCAATAAGCCGCTGGAGAATACCGCCCCAGCGGACACAGTCAGATTACGCATCGCCACGGCGGTGTTGCGACCTTGGTGGAAGGGATAGTCCTTTCGAAGATAGGTGTTGAACAGGCGCCCGATAAATGCCGCCTGTTTGGCGAAGATGAACCTGTTCATGCGTTTGATCACTACGAACTGTAAGGCGTTCTTGATGAGAAAAACGGCCATCACAGCCGCGATCAGGATCGGGAAGACGACGGAAGAGCCGCCTACCCCCGCCGCGATGCTGTCTATATCCAGCCCTATTAATCGACCGATACGTTCACCCGCCGACGGGTCCACAATGGCCTGGAACGCGGGTAGAAACAGGCCGATGCTGGCGCATTCCAGAAGCCCAAGCCCAAGCGCCGCGAAGACAACATAGATAAGCTGATGCCGTGTACGCGGGTCGAGCAGGGATATAATTACCCTGATCTGCTGGATAAGACTTTTACTGTCGGGTTGGTAATTTGACAAATTTTCCGCCGTACTGAAGCCATTGTGTCCGGTTAGAAATTCGGGCGCCCCAAGCCAATGTCGCAATCAGATCGGTAGCACCGGAATTTTGCTTCGTTCGTTGGCTCAATTCGGTGCAACGGCACCGAATTGAGTGACCTTTGAGCGCCGAGTCGATCAATGATCAACGTCCTGCCTAGCCTACGCCCCGGTGCCGCGCTGGCCCTAACCAGACGTTATTTTTTAATCGGTTTTTCGACGAAACGCCGTATTCCACGGCTCCGTAAAGCTCGACTAAATTATAAATATTGTTCTAGATTTTCCGGCAAATTTTTTGCGCTAAGCTCGAATATCATTCAATGACCGCCCTGCTATGGTCATGGCCATTTCCGAATCGACATCTCTGATATTATTGGCGGCACGTGATCGCGTGATCAGATCGCTTTTGAGCGTTTCAAGAAAGTCTTTTGGGACATATTTTAAAATATAACCGCCCAAACCCATGCTTGAAAACCAGGCATTCATGGTGTCCGGTAGTTTTTCGTTCGTGGTTTCAAATGCCTGGCTAATCAAATTGATACGTTCAGGAGCAACTTCTCCGTTAAATCGAGCGATTTCGGGAAGGGTAAAACTACAGGCAAATCCGTGCGGCAATCCAAGCATCGACGTAAATGGATAGCTTATGGAGTGTGCCAACGCGGTTTGCGTAGTTCCCATCGCCAACCCAGCCAAGAGCGAAGCGTGCTGCATGTCGCTGCGAGCGGCTTTATCCGCAGGGTCCTTATACGCAATGCTCAAATTCTTTCTTACCTGAACGATCGCCTGAACGGCGAGTGTGTCCGACAATATTGAATGATTTCTGTTCCATATCGACTCCAGAGCGTGCGACAAAGCGTCCAGACCCGTCGACAATGTTATTTCAGGCGACATGGAGATGCACAAATCAGGATCCAAGACAGCGAATTGTGGATAGAGCCTCTCATCGCTGATTGAAAACTTGATACCGGCGTCACCCCAAATGGTTCCCCAACGTGTCACTTCCGCGCCGGTTCCGGACGTCGTAGGAATCGCGATCAATGGAATAAAATCCGACGCATTCGAAATTGGTACACCGCTCGACAAGTGTTTCATGATCAGATCTTCGTCATGGCCGGTCCCATGGAGTGCGATCATTGCTTTAGCGGCATCTATCGAACTACCACCCCCGAGAGCGACCACGTAGTCAACATCCGTCATATTC
>JABDJY010000131.1 GCA_013003285.1 Alphaproteobacteria bacterium
CCGTGGAGATCAGGCTGGTCGCCGTCGACTCCATCTGGGTGGCGGCCGACGACACCGTCTCGAGCATACCACCGATCTGGTTGTCCAGATCGTCGGCCAGGGAAATTCGGGTCTCTTTGGCTGCTTGGCGGCGTTCCTCTGCGGCCTGCTCTTCCTTCTCGCGCATCTGTTGCTCGAGGCGCTTATTCTCCTCGAGCTTTTCTTTGAACACGTTGAAGGCACCGGCCAGACGTCCGATTTCGTCTCGGGTGTTGATATCGACCGTGATATCGGTGTTGCCTTTGGTCAGTTCCTCCATCGCATGGGCGATTTGCTCCAGCGGCTGCGACACGTTCTTACGAGCCATGAACCAGGCAATGCCGAGGCCGGCAACTGCAGCGACGACGGCGACAATGGCGATCAACTTGATTGCGTTTTTCTCGTCATGCTCGGCGGTGAGGGCGGCGTTGGTGGTAAACTTCTGGAGCTCGGCAGTCAGCGCCTCCAGCTCGTGGGTGAGCTGGGCTTGCTCGGCCTCGATTTCCTCCAACGCTTCGACAGCCTCCGAAACATGCCCTTCGCGTAATAGCTCGAATGCGGCAATCGCATCGTGATCGTAGGTCGCATGCTCGCCTTCGATCTTCTTTAGCGCTTAGAGTACATGTGCGAACTCGGCTTTGGCGGCATCGCTGTGAGCGTGCGCTATTGCCTCTTCGACCAGAACTTCGGTTTCCTTGATTTCGACCTCGACCTTGCCGGCGAGCGCCTCGAACTTTTCGACAAGTTCCTCGAATTGACCTTCATGGGTCTCGCCGGACGCGCCACCGACGCGCATCGCCGATTCAAGCAGAATGGCCTGCTCGAGCTGATGGGTGGTGATGGTGCTGACCGCATTGGTGACCGGCAGGTCAGTTTCGGCGATCTGGGCGATCTCGTTGCCGATTTTGGCCATACTCATGACGCCGATGGCGCCTACGACGACCAAGAAAGCGATGCACATGCCAACAATCAACATGACTTTCTGGCCAACGCTAATTCGCCCTAAAAAACCACCGCTGGCGGCGCGGCTGAGGTTGAGGTTGTTCATCGAACTTGCCTTAATGCGTGGATACCGTTGGAATCATCACATCTAGTCACGAGAAATTTTATGATTGGTTAATTCGAACCTATCGCCCGAACGCAGGCCAACACGAGATTGGCGGACCGTTATCGCAGGGTCGTCGATAGCCGGGGCGCAACCGGCGGTCTGAGGCTAAACGCGGCGTGCGTTTATCGCGCTAGCGCGGCGACCTCGGCGGCGAGGCTGAGTTCGACATAGTCGAACGCCGTAAAGGGGTCGGCGGGTGCGTCGAAGATGACAATGGCACGGCCGTGCCAGTCACCATTGTCGGTGGGACTGAACACTTCGTCGAACCGCAGGTTGGCGGTACGCACCTGGATCAGCCCGTCGAGGCCGCGGATCTGCTGGTTGGGGATCCGCAGGATGCGCGGCGCGGCGTTGGCGAAACGCACCCGGACCACCGCCGGATCGATGTCGTAATCGCCGAACACCAGATTGAAGAAGATGGTACCCCCGGGTGTGATATCGCCGCGCGCGACGGTGAAATCGAAGACGAACGCGGCGCTATTAGGCATCGCCGGGCCGTTAATGTCGGGCCAGTCGCTCGCGGTGGCGGTGGGGGACAGCGCCAAATCGGTCCAGCGCGACCCGCCGGTTGCCTCGCCAATTGTCTGGCAACCCTGGCACGCATGGCCCGTATTGGCGCGCTCGCCATCAGAGCGATTGTCGAAATTATCGTCGCCGCGAAACCACACGCCGCCATCGGCGTTGAGATCGGGCAGAAATTCGTCGGGCTCGAGCCTGCCATTGTCGTTGGTATCTGCAGGGCCGGGACCAACGCCTTGTACCGGTCGCACGAGACCGCGTGTCGGTGTAAAGCCGAACCCGTCGATATCGCCGATGCGCATCCATTGGAAAGGTTCTGCTATTGCTGGCGGTGGCGAGACCAGGGCCGCTACCAGTAACGACGCCAGTATAATCGCCTGGAATGATGCGTGTTTTACCATGTGTGTCCGTTGCCTGAGCGCCTTGTCGATGGTGCCATATAATGCGGCGGATTGGCGCTGGTCCCCAGTCAATTTAACGTGGGCCCCGAAAGCCTACGCCGAGCAAGGTGACATATTGGCGGCGACTTCAGTATTGTTGCCATAATCATGGCAAAGTACCGGAATTCTCCTCAACGCACACGCTCGAACGGCTGCCAATTTCGACATTGCCTGAAGCGCGTCGCTTCGACGGTGATCGTTGGCTTGGTTGCCGGCGCACCTGCATCTAATGTCAGCGCACAGGAAGCCGAAAGGCGGCCAAACGATTTCGAACGGGCCTACACGGCAATTGCGCTGGATATGGAATCTGCCGATCTGTGCGGCAAAATTTCGCCCAACGCGGTTTCACGTGCGCCTTTCAATAGTACCGGTACGCGCATCGTGTCAGAGCGTTCCCGGTGTTTTTTCAATGTCGCTCTCAGGACGCTCAACCCGCATCATTGCGGTGATGTCCGCCAGGTGGGTTCGCGCCGTCAGGGTGGGCACTATTCGAACGCCAATTGCCAAAAGCTGATTGCTCAGGGCCGGCGTTTTAACGCTAGTCTCTCGTTTAACCACAAACTCATCTTGCAGGCCGTTGGCTACACCGACGCGGATGTCACCGCGCGATTCCCCCGCCATCCGACGGAAGATTCCTGGTTGCCCTATTACCACAGCTTTTTTCGCCTGAGCGACGGCGGTCTGCAGCGTCGTCTGCCGCGATTGCCCGATTTCAGTTCGAACTAGCTGGGTCGCCTAAATTAGACCGATCAACGCGATAACGGCGGCCCACACCATAAGTGCCGACACGCCCGAGACGAGCGAAGATGGTCCCAATATCGCGAAGGCTGTCTCGTCAATTGCGTTCATTGCTGTGATCCCTTTCATGTCCCCCTTTGGGGTGACGCCATTTGGGTCTGTCATGGATATGGGATCGTAATTCGGGAGCTCCAGTGATCGTAATCACAGCTAGGAGCCGCTGAATTGGTCGCTCTATATGTAGAAAACCCTCATTTGACAGCAGCCAGGATGCGTATTTATTAGGCAGTCAAAAAACAATATTACGTAATAAAAAAAATATCGCGAAGCGCAAATATACCCATGCGAACATGTAATAATGCAACAATAATAAAATGTGATTGCATGTCAGATAAATATATTTTTAATTCTTCTTTAATCAATGTCCAAAGAATAATGGATCAAGGTTAATGACTAGATCATTGAATACTTTCTTTTCGTGGTTGTTGGGGTCGGCGCGCAAGTCGCGGGAGATTCACCCCATGAGCCGGCGCGGCGGACGGCGGATGTCGACCTATCACCAGACGCTCGCCCTGCATATTGCATCGACAACACAGAGCGCCGGGCGCGGCATCGCGCGCTAGGCAGACCGGGGCGTTCAAAACGCCTGCCTTCTCCGTCATTTCTAACGTCATAAGAAAACGGGCCTCCAAAAGGGAGGCCCGAATTATTTGGTGTACTTTAATTGCGGTCTAGTTCGGCACCATGCAATAGAACAGACCGTCGCCGCCCGATGAGCGTAGCGCCTGCTGGCTGCAGCCGCGCGACGGATGGGACGCATTCCACGATTTCGACGGCGCGTCGTCGCGCAGGCCCATACGGTCATGATGGCCGACGAAGGCACTGCCTTCGCCGTTATTTGTCCAATCGCCGCAAGTGCGACCGGCCTGGACTCGCCCATTGGCGTCAGAACCGGTCAGAATGTCATGACGGTTGGGTGAATCGCCGCGCCCGTTCACCTGCTCGCCTTTTTCGTTTAGCCCAGTCTCTTTGCTGATCGCGTTGGCGTCGCTGTGTAGAGCGGCCAGGTCTGCCGCGATCATCACGCCCTTGGCGTTGAACCACGGACCATTACCGACCCGGTCGCGGGCATCGACGGTGCTGGTGCTGAGATAGGTGCGCCAGGTCTTGCCGGTGACGCCGGCGGCTTCGGCCAGGATCATGCATTGGCGATCGGCCCCTTCCAGCCCACCGAGATTGGCACCGTCCCCGGGGCCTTGGCTGGTGATGAAAAAACTCATGGAAGTGTCTTGCGCGTGGCCCGTCCATGCGCTCACCGCCAAAATCGCCGCGCTGGTGGCCGCTATCGCTAATTTATTCATGATGCTTCGTTCTCCCCTAATTACCAAAAGTCAGCCACAGCTGACGGTTCAACAGGTTAATCAACAGAACCGGCGTCATTTTATTCCCGTTCAGGGGGTGCCTAACAAGCAGAACGCCCGAAACCGAGATCATTTCCGCGTGATGTCGATAGGTTGCTGCCGCGATCTCACAGGGTTAGAAATTGGCAATGCTGATCGTGACCGCAGGGTCACCGACGGCCAAAACTCACAAAGGCAGGGACACCATGAAAGCGACATATATGGAGAGGCAGGGCGGACCCGAGGTGCTGACATATGGCGATCTACCCGATCCCGTGGTCGCGCCGGGTGAGGTCGTGATCGATATCCATGCCGCCAGCATCAATGGCGCCGACTGGAAAGTGCGTGCCGGTCATTACGCCGAGATGACCGAATTTCCCTATGTGTTGGGCCGGGATTTTTCTGGGGTGGTCAGCGAAGTGGGCGAGGGCGTGGATGATTTTGCGATCGGCGACGCGGTTTTCGGCGTCTGCGATGCAGGCCAAGAGGGGACCTATGCCGAGAAGATCGCCGTGAAGGCGTCGATCATTGCCAAGAAACCCGATAATCTGTCCCATGTCGAAGCCGCCACCCTGGCATTGACCGGCTTGACGGCACTGGTGTCTGTTGAGGACACGATAAAGCTTCAACCTGGCGAAAAGATTCTGATCCAGGGCGGCGCCGGTGGTGTCGCCAGCTACGCGATCCAGCTCGCCAAGCATATCGGCGCGCATGTGATCACCACGACCAGTGCGGCAAACATCGATTATCTGCGCGATCTCGGGGCCGACGAGATCATCGATTATAACGCCCAGGACTTCACCGAGATCGTGTCGGATTGTGATGCGGTGTTTGAGACGGTTGGCGGTGACGTCACCCAGCGGTCGTTTGCGGTGGTTAAGTCCGGTGGGCGGGTCGCTTCCATCGCCTCGGGCCCCAAGGCGCCGGAATCGCCGCGCGCCGATGTGGAGTCATTGCGCCCCGCCGTTGGCCGTGATCGCCCCCATTTGGAGCGGATCGTGGAACTATTCGACGCTGGCGCCATTCGGTTGCCGGAAATCACGACCTATCCGTTGTCAGAAGCCGCGGCTGCGCACCGGGTCAGCGAGGGGCGTCATCTGCGCGGCAAGCTGGTTCTCGAAATCCGTTAGGGCACTAAGTCCGGCGCGTCGGTCCGTCCGACCGCCGGCAGGCCCAACGCCGGCAGGGTGAAGATCAAGACCAGCGTGGCGAGCATGGCGATGGGGAGTTCGAAGCTGCCCGTGACATCGCGCAGTCGGCCGATCGCGACCGGCCCGAAGGACGCCAACAGATAGCCGACGCTCATGGCCATGGCCGTGAGCCGGCCGACATCGTCCGGGGTGGCGCCGAAATCGACGGGCAGGGTGAGCGTTAGGGTGAATAATACCCCCAGTCCGAGGCCGGTCGATGCCGCCCAAATCCATGGTGCGGCCAGCGGTATGAGAGCGGCCCCATGAGACCGGTGACGCTTAGCAAGATGCCTAGAATGATTAGCAGCCGGCGGCCTGTTTGACGCCTCGCGGCCGCGGCGACGACAGTGGCGCTGATTAATTGGGTGATTAGGAGGACTGCGAGTAGCGAACCGGCTGCGGCGTCGCTCCAGCCCTGTGCCTGATAGATCGGCGCGTACCAGGCTAGTATTGAGAAAAACAGCAGGAAGGCGATCGCCGAGAACGACGTAATGCGCCAAGCGAGAACGTCGCGCCACGGCAGGCCGGGCGGTTTGATCGCGCTGCGTGGCACGGGCGCGCTGTCCCGGGCGATGAGGACCCAGAGGCCGACCGCCAGCATCGCGGGCAGACTCCAAATCGCCAACCCTGCCGGCCAGGACCCGAAATAGCTGGTTAGCAGCGGCGTCACGGCGACGACGATGACGGCGCTGGCAGTCATGGTCATGCCATATATCGCGGTGACCATGGACGCGTTGGCCCCGAAATGGCGTTTGGCGATTGCCGGCACATAAGTCTGACCCCCGGCGACGCCGACCCCGACAATGAAGGTCGACAGGAACAGGATGGACACTTGGTCCCCGGCGAGACGCATCGTCGTTGCCAGGGTGATGAGCGCCAACGCCACGAGCAGGGCGCGCTCAAGCCCGATCCTCGCGGCCAGCCGGTTGGCGGCGATGGGAAATAGCGCGAGGCAAAGCACCGGGATCGTCGTCAGCAGGCCGACCACGGTGAAAGATAGCGCGAGATCGAGGCGGATGGTCTCGACCAGCGGCGCCAGCGAGGCCATGGCTGGACGCAGGCTCGCCGACGCCAACACGATGGCGGCGACGAAGAGAAGCCGGTTGGATGATCTCGGTTCGCGAATGTTCACACTCGCTCAGCCGACTTTGACCGGGGCTCCCGTTTCAGCCGATTTGACGATGGCCTCGATCACCGCGCAGCCATGGATCGCCTGCGCGGGCGTCACCGGGTAGGGCGTGCCACCGGATGCAGCGTCCGCGAAACCTTCCAATTCGGCTGAGATGGTGTCGAAGCCGGCGAAATCGCGTTCCTCAGTGTTGATCACGCCCGCCGCCCCGGTGATCTGTCCGGTGTTGTTGGGGGTGTAGAGCAACGCGCTCATATCCGGATTGCGGATTTCGGTCGAACCTTCCGAGCCCCAAACATGCATGCGAAACGAGGGATGGGTCGCGAGCAACGTGCCCACATAGCCCGACATGCCGTTTTTCATGCGAAACAGGATCGAGGTGGTGTCGTCATGGTCGTTGGGTACGACGCGCCGGAAGCTTTGGCAGTAGACCTCTTCGACCTCGCCCAGCAGATCGATAATGATGTCGATGATGTGGATCGCCATGGGCGTCAACCCGCCGGCCGGTGTCTCCCGCTTGTCGGCCCGCCAGGCATCGGCGGTCAGCGCCATGCCGATCGGCGCACACATGGTGCCCTCCCAATGAAGCATGGTGCCGAGGGTTCCATCGTCGATTTGTTCGCGCAGGGCTGCGACCGCCGGGCTATAGCGCCGGTTGAACCCGACCCCCAAGGTCACGCCGGCTTTCTCGACGGCTGCGACGGCTTCTTCCGCGCCGGCTTTTGTCAAAGTCAGCGGCTTTTCCATGAAGACATGTTTGCCCGCTGCCGCGCTCGCCACAATCTCTTCCACGTGGCGCGAATGGGGGGTTGCGAAAACCACCGCGTCGATCGCATCGTCAGCCAATACGCCATCGAGTGAATCGTGCATGGTGAGGCCTTGCTCTTCGGCGAAGTCGGCCACTTTCGATGGGGTGCGGACAGCCCCGGCGGTGAAACGGATCTTGTTGGATTTGTTTTGAACCGACTGAACGAGGACTTTGCCCCACCAGCCCAGACCGACCATGGCTGCGTTAATCATGCGACTCTCCCTGCGCGAGATGTTGTATCCAGGATATTGATATGAAGCGCCGAGGCGCCGTTGGCGATAATGATGATCGAAGCGCCGGTGCCCTGCAAGCCGTTTGCTTTGTTCCGGTACAGGAATGCTATATCTAGATTTTACACCGAAGGATTACCGTCCCATGCCCGATCGTTTTGGCCCCCGCGGGGTGTTCGCCCTTTTCATTCCGCTGCAGAACGCCAACATGCAGCCTGAATATGAATTGTTGCGGCCCGAAGGCATCAACAACCAGATATACCGCTTCACCCTGGAAGTGCCCGACCGGGTGCCGGAGGCCATATTGCGTGTTGTGGAAGGCGGCTTGGGCTGCTGGCCTGACCAGGTGATCATCGGCAACAATGTGGAGATGCGGATCTGGACACCGGATCAGCACGCCGAATATCGCGGCAAATTACAGGAGGCCATCGGCGACATTCCGTTGGTGACGGCGACCGACGCCGCCGTTGCGGCGCTGAAGACCATGGGCGCGAAACGCATTGCGGCCTTGTCGCCCATGTCCGATGTCTATTCCGAGAGCGTGAAGAACTATTACGAAGCGATGGGGTTCGAAGTGCCCTATCACGCCGGGCTGCAAGTCAAGAAACCCGAAGATATCATCAAGGTCTCGATGGAGGACGCGCTGGCCGGGTTCCGCAAGCTCGACCATGACGATGTCGACACGTTCCTGCATGTGGGCGCGGCCCTGGGCATCGTCGATATGGTCGAGGAATTGGAAAAGGAATTGGGCCGACCCATCGTCTCGACCAACATCGCGACCTATTGGTACGCGCTGCGCCGGCACGGGATAAGTGATGTTCTGGACGGTTTCGGGCAGTTGGCGCGGAAAACCGAAATCGCCGCCTGAGCTGCCAAACGAGTTGCCGGCGGGAAGCCGCATGATATTCTGAGCCCGCATAACCAACGCCAGTCGCGAAATTAATCGAGAGAAGTACGGAAATGGAAAAGTTTGGTATTGGGCAGGGAGTCCTCAGGCAGGAAGATCCGCGGTTGCTGCGGGGGCGGGGGCTATACGTCAACGACGTTAATCTACCCGGTCAGACCTATGCGATCGTTCTACGCTCGCCCCATGCCCATGCCGAGATCCGGTCCATCGATGTCTCCACCGCCGCGGCCGCACCCGGCGTCGTCGCGGTCTTTACCGGCGATGATGTCGCCGCCGATAAGCTGGGTGTTCCGGGGATGCCGGCCAAGTGGAAGCGGCCCGATGACGAACCAATGAAATATCGCCCGCAACCGCCCTTGGCGTTGGGCCGGGTGCGCTATGTGGGTGATGCGGTGGCGCTGGTGATCGCCGAAACTCTCGATCAGGCGCGCGATGGCGCGGAACTTATCGACGTCGATTACGATCCGCTCCCGTCGGTCACCGACACTGCCGAGACGGTCGCCGCCGACGCACCGCTGGTGTGGGACGACTATCCTGACAATATCTCCGGCCAGTTTCAGTCGGGTGACGCCGACGCAGTCGAAGCCGCTTTTGCCGGTGCTGCCCATATTACCAAACGCGCTATCACGATCTCGCGGGTGTTCGCGCAATATATGGAGCCGCGCGG
>JABDJY010000138.1 GCA_013003285.1 Alphaproteobacteria bacterium
CCGGTTGCCTGGCCGTCATCGTCGCTGCTATCGCCATCGTCGTCATCATCATCGTCGTCGTCGTCATTATCATCGTCATCACCATGACCGCTATTGGCGCTGCCCGGACCGGAATTTTCGCCAGGTCCACTATTGTCGTCATCATCGTCGTCGTCACCGCCACTTCCGCTGTCACTGCTGTCGTCGTCGCCATCGTCATCGCCGCCGCTTCCGCTGCCGCTACTGTCGCCATCATCGTCACCGCCGCTGTCGCCGTCTCCACCGCCGCTGCCACCATCGCCGTCGCCACCATCACCGCCGTCGCCGCCGTCTCCATCATCGCCGCCATCGCCGCCGCTGCCACTTCCGCTCTCGGCGTGCGCGGTGCTCAGGGCGATGAGTCCGGTCGAAGAATCCAGCTTCATGGTGACCGGGGCGATCGCCAGGCTTAGGGCGATGACGCTGACGGAGGCCATCAGCTTTATCTTACCCACCTTGGCGCTGTCGTTAATTCTGCTCGATAACTCAGGCATCGCTGTGTCGGAGTGCTCTGTTGAATTATGCCACATAGTGTCTTCTCCTCATGGGGTAGACGGCCCCACCGAGTGGGGCATTGATTTGACCCCGTTGTAGTGCGCGTGCCTTAAATCGCGGATGAACCGGGCGTTCATTTGGCGTTCATTTTTTTTACAGCCGCCACAGCAAATTCGTAAAATTGTCTTCACGTGGCCGCGGGCAATTCGAGGATCGCCTGGAGACCGCCGGTTTTCGATCGTTGCAAGCTGATCTCGCCGCCATAAAGCGCGGAGATATCGCTGACGATGGCAAGCCCCAGGCCCGAGCCCGAATTCCGGCTGTCGAAGCGTCGACCGCGCTCCACGGCGGAC
The DNA here is from genome assembly GCA_013003285.1 of Alphaproteobacteria bacterium. Taxonomy (GTDB): domain Bacteria; phylum Pseudomonadota; class Alphaproteobacteria; order UBA6615; family UBA6615; genus JABDJY01. The sequence continues at coordinate 867 of JABDJY010000138.1, forward strand.
TTTGATTCGTCATCGCTGAGGCCGGGGCCGTCGTCAACGACGTTGATCCGCAGTGAGTTGTTCTCGACCATTGCGGTGACGCAGATTTTCTTCTGGGCCCACTTACAAGCGTTCTCCATCAAGTTCCCTATCATTTCCTCCAAATCCTCCCGCTCGCCGCGAAAATACAAATCCGGGGATACGCTCAGGGAAATTTCCAAATTCTGCTCGGCGAATAATTGCAACAGGCTCGTTCGAATCTCGGTGGCGACGGGTAAAACTTCCGTGCGGGCGGCGGTGAAACTGGCCGTGCCGGTGGCGGCGGCGCGGGTCAGATGATGATCGATCAGGCGGCTCATCGTATCAATTTGGCGATCGATCCGCGCGGATTTTTCTGGATCGAAATCGGTGGATTCGCCCTTTAGGATCGACAATGGCGTTTTGAGTCCATGGGCCAAGTCGCCGGCGTGCGCGCGGGCGCGCCGAACCATCTCGCTATTATGCTCGAGTACCGCGTTCATCGCCTCGACGAGGGGATGAATTTCCGCTGGATAGCCGTCGTCCAATTTTCCGGCTTCGCCGGCGCGTATCCTGTCGAGGTCGTTGCGTAGCCGTTGTAACGGCCGCAGGCCCAGTGTCACCTGCAATAAGATCGCGACAATGAGACCGACGCCGAGCAGGCCGAGTGAAATCGCCAATAACGCGTTGAAGCTTCGTACTTCGCGCCGGGTTTCGGAAATGTCGGCGGCCACCAAAATCACCAAAGGCTCGGCGCGGCGTGGGATGGTGATTTCGGCGGCAATACTACGCAGCTTGCGCTCGCGTGGGCCCCGCAGATAGCCCGGTCCGTCGCCATCGACGATCGCGCCAACGGCGGTATTTTCCAGTTCCTGATCCCACAGCGAGCGTGATCGCAACAGAACGGTCTGGCCATCGGAGATCTGCCAATACCACCCCGAAAATACCTGACTAAACCGCTGATCGATGAGGGGGCGCGTCATGGCCAGCGTGCCGTCGGGCTGCGCCTCGACGCCTGAGATCACCCCCAACTGAATATCGTCCAATCGTTGATCGAACGCATTCTCGACGGTTTGCCGAAAGGCGAATGACAATACCAGCCCACCCGCGACAAGCGCGAGGATCGTCCAAGCCGCCGCCAATATGGTCAGGCGGATGCGTAGCGAGTGGCGCATCATGCCTCGGGCTGTGCGAGGCGATAGCCTTGTCCACGCGCCGTTTGGATCAAGTTGACACTCATTTTCTTACGAATCCGGCCAATCAGAACGTCGATGACGTTCGAATCCCGTTCCGAATCGCGATCGTACACATGTTCCATAAGCTCGCTGCGTGAAATCACCTTGCCGGCATGATGCATGAGATAGGCCAGGATACGAAACTCTTGGGCGGTCAGATGCAGCGGCACACTGTTGACCGTTGCGCTTGCCGTGCTCGTGTCGACCGTGAGCGGACCACAAATTAGCTCAGTTTTGGCATGGCCGGCACTGCGTCGGATCAACGCCCGCAGCCGCACGACGACTTCCTGCATTTCGAACGGTTTGGTCAGATAATCGTCGGCGCCCGCGTTGAACCCGGCAAGCTTGTCCGGCCAACGGCCGCGGGCGGTCAGGATTAGCACCGGCATGGTGCGGCCGAGGTCTCGCCAATGGGCCAGCACGCTCAACCCGTCGATTTTCGGTAAGCCGAGATCGAGCACGACCGCGTCATAGGTTTCCACCTCGCCGAGATACTGGGCCTCTTCGCCATCATGGGCGAGTTCGGCCAAGAATCCCGCCGCCGAGAGTGTTTCGCTTAACTGTGTCCCAAGAGTCGGCTCGTCTTCCGCGATTAAGATTCTCATGGCTCGGTCCGCTCGTCGATAAGCCCTTGGCCGCCGAGCGCGATTGGCGTGCCGGTGCGGGCGTCGTAGAAAATTTCGATCAGATTTCCGGTCGGGGTTAACATCTCTACTTTGTAAATAAACTCCTGATCAGGTGATGTGTCCTGGATCAATTCCACTTCGACGACCCGTCCCGCAAATCGTTCCTCCGCCTGGGCAAGAATATCCGTTAAGGGGATAATCTTGCCCGATTGCAAGGCGCGGCGCGCCTGCTCGTGGTCGTCATCCGCGCGCGCAGAACCGCTTAACAGCGCCAGAGTGACCAGAAATATCGCTAAACTCCGCATGGCGCCAAAGTTACACCAGATCGATTAAACGGCGGATGAACAATCCGTCGTCGAAACTGCGACCGAACGGCGCTTGCGGGGCTATGTTTTGCCGAAACCGCCATAAGCACGCTATGCTTGGCGGACAATAAACGACCAAAGGGAGACCGAGATGGCGGACCAAGCTGCAACGGCGGAAACCGGACAACATGTATTTGTGGCCCTCCACGACCATGAGGTCGAGTGGAAGGAAGGCGACGACGCCAATGAGTTGCTCACCCTGCCGCCCGGCGTAAAGGTGAAAATTCTGAATTACGATCCGGTGATGAAACGGGTCGATATGAAGGTGAAATTTCCGCCGGGCTATGTGGAGCCCGAGCATAGCCATAAGAGCTGGCACTCGATCTGCGTGCTCGATGGGCGCATGTGCGTTGCCGGTAAGGATCTGCGCGCTGGTGATTATGTGTTCGGCGGCGATATCTCCCACGGCCCCTACGAATATCCCGATGGCTGCGAGGTGTTCTGTGTGTTCATGGGCGAGGGCACCGAGCATATTTGGGACGAGAGCCAGCATTTGGCCCATGAAAATACTTGGGACGCTGAGACCGACGCCGGCAAGGAAGGCGTTGAGGCGCAAAAGGCGGCCCGCGCCAGCGGCAAAGTCAGCGCCGGATAGGCCCAAATAGGCTATGGAGTATTTCTTCTAC
>JABDJY010000157.1 GCA_013003285.1 Alphaproteobacteria bacterium
GACGCCAATGGCCAGCACCGCCCCGGGGACCGCATAACCCAGCATGGCGATGCGCGACAGCGCGCCGAAGATCGTGTGCCCGGCGATGCGACGGCCATAGGCGAGAAAGACCGCCAAGGTAACCGCGCCGGCGGCCGCGAGGCCCGCAAGAAAAATACTGTTCCTCGCAAAAATAAAGAAAGCGGGGGTCCAAGATTGTTCGAAATGAACGATGGCATGCCGCGATAAGACCAGAGCGGGAATGATAAAGCCGGCGATGATGGGCAGCGCGCAAACGGTGAACGCCCCGGCGGCGCGCAGGCCGCGTAACTCAAACGGCGGCATGGGCCGATAGCGGGTCGAGGTGTGGTGATAGCGTTGTCCCCGACGGCCGATGCGTTCGAGCGCCAACAAGGCGATGACAAACGCCAGGGTGACCAACGATATCTGTGCCGCGCCGCCGGCATTGCCCATGTTCAGCCAGACATTGAACACGCCGACGGTCAGCGTGTTGACGGCAAAGAAATCGACGGTACCGAAATCGGCCAGGGTTTCCATCAGCGCCAAGGCCAGTCCAACAACGATGGCCGGGCGGGCGAGGGGCAGCGCGACGGTGAAAAAGGTGCGCCAAGGGCCGCGGCCGAGCATACGGCTGGCCTCGAGCATGCACACCGACTGCTCCTGGAAGGTCGCGCGGGCCAGCAGATAGACATAAGGGTAAAGCACTGAGGACATAACGAAGATGGCGCCGCCGAGAGAACGAATATTGGGGAACAAGTAATCCTGCGCCGACTCCCAGCCAAACAGGCCGCGTAGACTGGTTTGGAAGACCCCAGCGAATTCGAAAATATCGGTGTAGACGAAGGCGACGATATAGGCCGGCACGGCCAGGGGTAGAAGGAGCGCCCATTCGAAGATCGGACGGCCGGGGAACCGGCAGGTGGTCACCAGCCAGGCCGACGATACGCCGATGACCAATACGCCGAGACCATTGCCCAGCATGAGCAGAGCGGTATTAAGGATTTGCCGCGGCAATACCGTCGATATCAGATGCGGCCAGATATTCTCGCTGGGGAAGAGGGCGATCCAGGCGATGGCGATGATCGGCGCGGCGACGATGGCGGCGACGATGAGGCCGCCGATCAACCACAGACGAGAGGTGCCCTGGGAAACTCTATAGGGCGCGTCTTTGGTCACGTTGGACTGGGGAAACGAACAGCGACGTCGCTAGTCGTTGTAGCCGACCTTGTCGACAAGCTTGATCGCCGCCGAGCGTTGCCGGGATATGTCGGCCAGCGGCAGCGTATCGGAGGTCATCGGCCCCATCGCTTTGAGTACACCGGTTTCCGGTACGCCTTCGAGGATCGGATATTCGTAGTTTTGCTCGGCATACATTTGTTGCGCCAAGGGCCCGGCGAGGAATTCCATCAGCTTGACCCCATTATCCTGGTTCGGCGATGCCTTGGTCAGAGCCATACCGGAGATGTTCACATGGGTTCCCGAACCACCCACGGTGGGGAACACCGGATAGACCGATTGGGCCCAGGCCGATTGTTCCTCATTCTGCTGCATCAGGACGTAATAATAGTGATTTCCCAAAGCGATATCGCATTCACCTTCACGGATCGCTTTAACCTGGGCGCGATCATTTCCTTGCGGTTTACGGGCCAAGTTTGCCTTGATGCCTCTAAGCCATGCTTCCGTCTTGGCTTCGCCATGATGGGCCACCATCGCGGCGGTCAGGCCAACCTGATAGACATGGTTGCCGGAGCGGGTGCAGATGCGGCCGCGCCATTTCGGATCGGCAAGTTCCTCGTAGGTCTTCGGCGCTTCTTCCGCACTGATACGATCTTTCGATGCATAGATAATGCGCGCGCGCCGGGTGAGGCCGTACCAATGACCTTCCGGTTCCCGATAAATATCGGGGATCGCCGCGGCGAGGGCCGGCGACGCGACCGACTGGGTCAACTCGGCTTCGTAGACATCGCTCAGACGACCAATATCGACGGTGAAGATAACATCGGCCGGACTGTTCGCGCCTTCCTGCTTTAATCGCTCGACCAAGCCGGTCTTGGCGAAAAGCACATTGACCTTCACTCCAGTCTGCTCAGTAAACGCATCAAACAGGGGCTGCACCAGGAAAGGTTGGCGATAGGAATAAACGTTTACTTCTCCGGCCTTTAGCGACGCTTCTTCAGCGGCCATGGCAGAGGCTGCGGCAATGCCGGTAATGACCAGGCCCGCCAGGGCTGCCTTCTTGACGATCGGTTTCATTGCGTTGGATCGGAATGGTTAATAAGAATTATTCGCAGTTACGATTGAAACCTAGTCATTCGCTTCTGCAATTGCAAGTCACTTGCAATCGCAATTCGACGCATTGATTCAGATCAATTTCCGGGAATAAATCAGACTAAACCACTGGATTAGCCGCCATCCGCGTCGTTACGTCGCGGATCTAGGGCGGATCTAGGGCGGAACTAGCCAGTCTTGAAACGTTCTTCCGCCATCTCATTGGCAATTTCATTGGTCGCGGCATTGGCCTTGTCGGCGCGGGCGAATATTTCCATCAGCGTGTCATAGAGGCCATCAATGTGCTTTTGGATGGCTTGTTCGTCATGCTCGCGGCCGAAGTCGGGGCTATAGGCCAGTTCGATGATACCACCGGCATTGGTGACATAGTCGGGTGCGTAGAGAATGCCACGGGCTGCCAGCTCGGCGCCATGGCGGCGTTCGGCCAGCTGATTATTGGCCGACCCGGCGACGATGCTTGCGTGGATATCACCGATGGTCTGATCGTTGATGGCGCCGCCGAGCGCGCAGGGTGCGAACACGTCCACATCGACGGCATGAATATCATGGGTATCGACAGTCGTGGCGCCAAACTCCTCAGCCGCGCGGTTCAGCGCGTCGGTGTTGATGTCGGCAACGTGCAGGCGCGCCCCGGCGGCGTGCAGGCGGCGCGCCAAATCATAGCCGACCGATCCGAGGCCCTGGATGGCGACATCGATGCCGTCCAGCCCGTCGTTGCGGCGCAGTTTATATTCGACGGCCGCCCGGATGCCTTGGTAAACGCCGTGTGCGGTGTAGGGCG
>JABDJY010000190.1 GCA_013003285.1 Alphaproteobacteria bacterium
GCGTTTATCGCCATCGTCGCCGCTGCCGGTATGGGACTGCTCGGCAACAATCTGAGCGCTTTCTTCGACGATATCGGCCAGGCGCTTGATAACGCCGGCGCCGCGATCCCGTCGCTGCCGACCTGATCTTCGGAAGCGTTTAGACGGAAATGGATAAGGCCGGTGACTCCATACACCGGCCTTATTTTCCCACCACGTGGGCTGCCCTGCATCGTGCGCCGGTAGCCCCTAAAAGTAATAATGTTATGAGCATATTTTTCGGAAACTTCATGTTCGGAATCGGCCTGGTCGGCGCGATGGGAAGCCTGCTCTACGCCTTTAACACGATCTGGATATTTGAAAGTGGCGTGTCGTTATTAGGGACGTCCGGACACCATGTCTCGTACGAAGAAATGTTGGTTGCCGTCGGCATCAGCATTGCTCTGATATTATTGTCAGCCGGCCTTTGCTTGGCGGCCAAGTCTTTTCTGAACAAAGTAGCGGAAGAGAAAGCGGCCATCGATAATCCGCGTCATTGACGCCACACGGCGCTGCCATAATCAAATGCAGCGACGGCATTCATAGACACCTCCTAGCCTTGACCCTACACTTTGGCCCCTAACGTCACGGGGGACCCTCCATACATGCTTGAAATCTGGTTTTCGGTCGGCTACATCCTGCTGCTGGCGATTGCGGTATTCGCCTTCATCTTGTGGCGCGCGGAAAGCATTGCCGTGGCGATTATTGCGCTGGTGGTTGGCGTGCCCCTCTGGTTTTGGTGGGAATATGCCCGGCCGACCTGGACCACCGGCACAATCAGCGGCACCGAGGTCAGGCGGACCGACCCTGATGCGCAGGGCAATACGCGCGATGTTCAGTATATCTATATGCGCAATCTGGCCGATTCTGGGGTTGAGCTCGAGAACGACGATTCCTGGTGGTGGCTGAAACGCAACAGCGAACGGGTGTTCAACGACGCTAAAACGGCGACCGATCGCAAGACCGAGGTCACCATCCTGTGGAACCGCTGGCGGTCACAGATATTCTCTTGGCACCCCAATGTGATCGCGTCGGGCCCCGCCGGCGCCTGGCCGTTTTGGTCGTGGCGCGTGTTGTTATTCTACAGCCTCTCCTTCGTACTCTGGATCGGCTATTTCAGCGGATTTTCCTGGCTGGGCCGGCGGTTCGGCAGAACCTAGCGCTGCAACGCAAAACGGCGGCCCCGAAGAACCGCCGTTCGCATTTGGTCAAGCGCTGCTCGGAAATTATGATTTCGGCGGAATGGTCCCGCGCGCGGCGACTTCGCCGGTTTTGCCATTGGCGATCAAATAGACGTTGCCGTCCTTGACCACCAGATAGCAGCCCTCTTTGCCGTCATGGATCTTGGTCCAGGTGGCGCAATAGCCGGTGTCGGTCACCTTGTAGACGCCGGTGTCGGTGAAGCCGCCATTGTTGACGTTGATCGCCGACTTGCCGTCGGCGCTGTAGTTGATGACCATGATGTTGCCGTCCGGCGAGATCGCCCGCACGGTCTGGCCGACGAAATCTTTTGCGGCTGACTCCGCATAAGCCTGACCGGCGACCAAAACAAACCCAAGCGTTGTAACTGCAGCAATAACTTTTTTCATGAAACTCCCCCTTCATACAAAAGAATTACCAGCTCCCAGATGTGGGTGCGATTCGGATAAACTCGAGGATTAGTACCTCCCCGTGATCAAGCAACCGGTAGTTGCTGATATTACCGTGACATACATGTTTACCGCTGGCAACGGCGATCCATGGTTAGAGAGGTCACGAAAATTGACAAAGCCGCGCCAGACCGGTTCATTGTCTGACATGACTGAAAGCTCGATTATCACGCTCGCCGACGGCGCGTTGTACGCCCTGCAGAATACCTACGAATTGAACGGGTGGATCAGCTCGCATCCGCGCAGCGCGCGCGGCTACACCGTGTCGAGCTGTTACCTACTCAAGCAAGACGATGGCGCGGTGCTGCTTGATACCGGCTACGCGGCCCATGAAAGCGCCATACTGGCCCAGCTCGACGAATTGCTCGATCCCCAATTGCCGCTGCATCTGTTTCCGCTGCGCATCAACGAGTTCATGTCAGTGTGCAACGCCATGCCGATCGCCGAGCGCTTCAATGTGGTGGCCTGCTATGCGCCGATACCCGATATCGCCTGCTGGCTCGATTTCAATTGGGATGGACGCGACGGCGATATTGCGGAGCCGCTGAGCGTGGAGACCGCGGTGCTCGACCCCAAGGGGGTGCTTCAGGTCGGCAATAGCGGCGTCCGGCCGCTCGAGGCCTTCAGCGCGCCGATCCGTCTAATCAACACCAGCTGGATCTATGATGGCGCCACGCGCACTTTGTTTACCTCAGACATGTTCACCCATATCTGGCACGACAATCCCGAGGGGCCATGGATTTTGACGGCCGCCGAGGACACCACGAATGTGGATCAAGTGCGCTCGTTTCTGCTGAATACCCGCTATTGGTGGCTGGAGGGGGCGGCGATCGATCCGCTGCGCTGCGAAGTCGCCGACGTGTTCGAGCGATACGATATTGAGACCATCGCGCCGGGTTATGGCTGTATTCTGCAGGGACGCGACCTTGTGGAGCGACAGTTCTCGGTGCTCGACGACGCCCTGCGCAGCCTCGATAAGTCGCAGTCCGCGTCACAATATGTCCCCCGCGGTATGGAGAGATAAGAACATGGCCGCCAAAAACACATTGCCGCGTGAGCTGGCCCCCGGCGTCTTCTGGCTGGGCGACTGTCTGGAGCAACCCTTTCGCGGCAAGGTCTATCATTCCTATAACTCGGCGTTTCTGATTGTCGGTACCGAAGCGTCGATGCTCATCGAGACGGCGCACCCGAAGGATTTCCCGGTGCTTGAGCAGCAGATGGACAAAGTTCTCTCGAACGGTACGGCGCCGCTGAAACATCTGTTCATTACCCACCAGGAAACGCCCCATTCGGGCGGACTCGGCCGGGTGTTGCGCCGCTATCCCGATTTGACCATCCATGGCGATATCAGCGACTACCATCTGGCGTTTCCCGAATATGTGCATCTGTTGCAACCCATGGAAGTGGGCGATGCGATCGATCTCGGCGGCCGCCAATTCGTCGCTACCGAGCCTGTGATCCGCGATCTGCGCACCAGCATGTGGGGTTTCGACACCGGCCAGCGGGTGCTGTTCCCCGGCGATGGCTTCGCCTATAGCCACTATCATTGGGACGGTCATTGCGGGCAGGTCGCCGAGGAAGCGGAATCGCTCGATCTGGTCGATGTCTCGGCGGTGTTCGCCGAACGCGCGCTCTACTGGACCATGTTCGCCGACATGGAAATCTACGTCGATAAGCTGCAACAACTGCTTGTGGATATGGATGTTGCAGTCATCGCGCCGACCCATGGGCTGCCGATCCTCAACTTGGAAGTGACCGTGCCCAAGGCCATGGAAGGGCTGCTCGCCGGTAAAGATTTGGTATTTTCCGAACAAGCCACGGCTGAAATGATGCGTGCGGAAGTACCGCCGCACTGAGGCGCAGTTCGATCAACAGTCAGCCGGATTAACTGGCTCTAACGGGGAGAGAAGAGATGCCGATTGCAAAGGTACGTGGCCTCAATATCAATTACGAAGTTGTCGGCGACGAGGGACCGTTTGTCACGCTGATCACCGGCGGACGGCGCGGCTATGCCGAGTTTGTGCCGCTGGCCCATAAGATTGCCGCCGAGGGGTTCCGCGTTCTGCTGCACGACCGGCGCAATACCGGGGC
>JABDJY010000127.1 GCA_013003285.1 Alphaproteobacteria bacterium
GTACATAATCGGGCCGGTCTTCCCGCAGATACTCGACCGGCTTGATGGGGATATGGCTGCCGGGCAGATAACGGCCCTGCTTATAGGGACTGACATCGACCACATAGGCCAGATCGTCGGGGCCGACGCCGCAGAAATTGAGTAGTGTGTTGCCCTTCGCCGCGGCGCCATAGGCCACGACCCGTTTGTCGTCTTCGCGGGCGCGGGCCAGAAATGCCAGCAAGCCGTCGCGCACCGTGGCGACCCGGTCTTGAAACTGCGCGTAGATGTCGTGGCCGTCGAGCCCGGCGCGGCTTTCCTTGTCGCGAACGATGGCCAACCCGGCGCCGTCGACCTGCAGGGCATTCTCGCGGTGGCAGGCGAAAATGCGCAAGCTGCCGCCATGGGTCGGCAGTTCTTCCACATCGAACAGGCGCAGCCCGTGGGCGGCGAAGACCTGCTCGACCGTCAGCAGCGAGAAATACGAGAAATGCTCATGATAGATGGTGTCGAACTGCACATCCTCGATGAGCCGCAGGAGATGGGGGAACTCCATGGTGAGAACGCCATCATCTTTCAGCAGCAGCGCCAGGCCGGCGACGAAGTCGTTCAAATCGGGCACATGGGCCAGCACATTGTTGCCAAGCAGTAGATCGGCGGCGAGGCCCTCGCGGCGCAATTGGCCGGCGAGATCCTGGCCGAAAAACGCGACCCGGGTCGGCACACCGATGGCCTCGGCGGCTGCCGCCACATTGGCGGCGGGTTCCACCCCCAGCACAGGAATATCCGCAGCCACGAAATGCTTTAACAGATAGCCGTCATTGCTGGCGATCTCGATGACCTGGCTCTGCGGCGTCAAGGCGAAACGCTGCCGCGCCATCTCGGTATAGGCGCGGGCATGCTCGACCCAACTGCTGGCGTAGGACGAGAAATAGGCATAGTCGGAAAATATGGCGTCCGGCGGCACGGCATTTTCGACCTGCACCAGCCGGCAATGTCCACAGACGCGTGCGTGCAAGGGAAAGACGCGCTCACTGGCGGCGTCTTCGATCGAGGGCAGATAACTATTGGCCAGCGCCATGGCGCCCAGATCGGCGAAGGTCTGGGTCAGCGGTTCGCCGCAAAAACGGCAATGCGGACTTTGGTGTTCTGACGTGCTCATGGGGCGGGTATCAGGCCTTGGTAACGGGTGATCTGGTCGAGCGTAACGCCGCGGGCGGGCTCGCCATTGCCGACCCGGTCGTACCATTCGACGGCCCAGGCGACGCCTTCCCCCTGGGATAGCACAGGCCGCCAGCCCAGGCTTTGCGCGGCCAGTGACGGGTCGAGCGCCAGGCTCGCGGCTTCCGGCCGGTGGGCGTCGGCGTCGGTTTGCCAATCGGGCACCGACTGGCCCGCCGCGCGCAGATGGCCGATGGCCTGATCGACCAGCCAGGCGACGCTGCGCGACTGACCGGCGTCGGGGCCGAAGTTTAACGCCGCCGGCACCGTGCCCTCGCTGTCGCGCACCAGATTTTCGGCGTAGGCGAGGTAGCCGTGCAGGGGTTCCAAGACGTGCTGCCAGGGCCGTGTTGCTTGAGGGTTGCGCAATTGAACCGGCTCGCCCTTGGCCAGGGCGCGGAATAAATCGGGCAGGATACGGTCCTCGGCCCAATCGCCGCCGCCGATCACGTTGCCGGCGCGCGCCGTCGCCAGTCGCGGGGCGCGGTTGCGCGATTTATAAAGCCCCCGCGACCAGCCATGGCAGATAATTTCCTGCGCCGCTTTCGATGCGCTGTAGGGGTCGTCGCCACCCAGCGGGTCGGTTTCCACGAAGGGCCGTCCGCTGCCATCGTTGCGATAGCATTTATCGCTGGTCACCACGACGATGGCGCGCAGGCCGGGACAATCGTCGAGGGCATGCAGTAGGTTGGCGGTGCCCTGCACGTTGGTGGAGAAGGTGGTCTGCGGATCAGTATGGCCACGCCGCACCAGCGACTGGGCCGCCAAATGAAACACCACATCGGGGTCGGCGAAGGCGCAGCCGATCTTCAAGGCCTCGGGATCGCGAATATCGCCGATGATGGAGCTGAGGCCGTGCCAGTCGGAAATGATCTCGAAGAAATTATGGTCGGGTTCTGGCGCCAGGGCATAGCCGCAAACTTCGGCGCCCATATGCTCCAGCCATAGGGCCAGCCATAATCCCTTAAAGCCGGTATGACCGGTTATCAGGACCCGCCGTCCGCGCCAGAAATTATTGCTGTCGGCCATCGCTAGGGCGCCCCGAGTTCGGGCGGCCGGGCCTCGGACACGGTGCGCGAGGCCGGAACACCGAGCATGTATCCCGCGGTGCCGAACAGCCGCGCCAGATCGCGCCATGCCTTGGCCCGGTGCAGGGTAACGCCATTGCCCAATGCCTTCCCCGCGAACCGCAGCAGGTTGGCGTTGGCCGTACGGCGGCGCGCGGCGCGGCCGCGATACTTCTCTTCGATGTAGAGCCGCGACCAGGCCATGTGCCAGTATTTCTCCCAATAATAATGCGCGCTGGGGCGCACCGATCCGCCGCCGATATGGCTGACCACCGCGTCGGGCACCAGGATCAAGCTCGACCCGGCGGCGCGCAGGCGCATGCAAAAATCGTCATCCTCATAGTACAAAAACAGCCGCGGATCGAAGGGTCCGACCTGGGCGTAGGCCGACATGCGCAACAGGGTGACGGCGCCGGACAGAAACTCGGCGCAGCAAGGCCCGTTGGGCGGCAATTCGTTGTCGCGGTCGCCATAGGCGCGCCGGTCGAACAGGCCGACATCGTGGCTGAGTTCGACCGCATGATCGGGGCCAATCACGGTCGGGCCGAACAGCCCGCCATCGGGATAGGCGTCGGCGGCGTCGACCAGTCGGGCCAGCGCCGCGTCATCGACTACGGCGTCCGGGTTGGTCAGCAGAGCGAACTCAGTCGCCACTTCGGCCAAGCCCTGACTGGCGCCATTGCCGTAGCCGGCGCCGATCCGGTTGCGCCGGATTTCGCAATCGGGTGCGGTTTGGGCCACGATGTCGAGCGTGTCGTCGTCGCTGGCATTGTCGACCACGACGATCTTTGCGGCCTTGGCGAGCGGCGCCAGGCATTGCCCGATGACGCCGGCGCTATGGTGGGTCACGACGACGGCGGAGACCCGTTGCCAGGGGTCTGTGGTGGCGGTGGCGGCGTGTTTGGCGGACATGGTGGTAATCGCTATAGCCCCATCAGATCGAGGGCGCGCCGCACCAGGGAGCTGCCGGGCACGGCGAATTCGGCGACCACCGAGAAATGATGCTTCCCCTCGATATCGAGCACCTCTGCCGCGACACCGTGGTCGCGAAGGTGCGCACAATAGGCGTCGGCCTGACGGTGGAATTCCGCGCTTTCATCGCCGCCGAGGGTGATGGCGGCCGGTCCGGCGAGTAGCGCGGGCAGGAAAAGGGGCGACAGGGATCGGGCCGTCGCCGCGTCGAGGCCGAGCGGGTCACCAATAGGCGTGTGGCGGATCGGCTCGAGGTCGAAGACGCCGCTGATGGGAATGGCGCTCTTGATCAGATCGACTGGCAGATCGTCGCCGAAAGCCGGCCAGTCGGTCGCCGCCATCAGCGCCGTTAAATGTCCGCCGGCCGAGTGGCCCGAAATATGGATCCGGTCGCGGTCATAGCCATGGTCGCCCGCGTGGCGCCAGAGATAGGCAATTGCGGCGCGCACGCTATCGCAAAGTTCGCGAAAACCGATACTGGGACACAGCGGATAGCCGATGATCGCCACCGCCGCGCCCGCCGGCACCAGATGCTCGGCGACGAAGGCATAGGGTTTGCGCTCGTTCCATTGCCAGTAGCCGCCATGGACGAAGATATGCAACGGCGGGTTCAGCGCCGCGGGCAGAAACAGATCGATCTGCTGGGCTTTGTCTGCGCCATAGGCGATGTCGAGCGCATTGCGAATGTCCGACGCGCGGACCGCTTCGCTGCGCCGCGCTGCCGCGGCGCCATAGTCGGCAAAGTCGGGCACCATGCCGCGATTATTGTACTGGGCGTACAAAGCCGCCGGGTCGTAGCCTTGGTAGACGGGCTGCGCCATTGAAAGTCTTTCCTCAGCCGTTCGGGCGTCTTAGGGCCGGTTCTCGTTCCGTGACCGGACCGCCCAAACGAGTACCAGAAATGCGGTGGTCGAGGCCAGTGTCGTCGCGGTCTGCGAGATGCCGAGATCGACCACATTGATGTCGTTAACTTGGGTCAACATAAACGAAATCAGAAACGCCCAGCCCATGTGAACGAAGCCGGTCAGCGCCGAGCCCGCCCCGGCGATCGAGGGCGAGACCGAGCTCAAGGACTGACCGTAACAATTAGCGAAGGCCAGGCCGGTACCGAAGTTGGAAATTAAAATGGCGATGAGAATGATAAGCGGTGTGCTGTTGCCGGTAATGGCGAAGCCAAACTGGATCAGCCCGCCGGTGATCGCGATGCCGCACCCGGTGGCGATGAGGAAGTCGAGTTGAAAATACTTACCTAATATGCCGGTCAAATAGCTTGCGACCATGAAGGTGCCCGGCACGATCATGACGTAAAAGCCAAACAGCGTGGGGGAGACTTCCATTTGGTTGACCATGATGATCGGCGCGGCGACGATGAAGGTTTGAAAGGTGCCGGTCAGAAACGAAATCGTCAGGCTATAACCCATGAACCGCCGGTTGCGCGCCAAGGCGCCATAATTGCGCAGCATGGCGGGGATATTCGGCGGCCGGCGCATTTCGGGCGGTAACGTTTCGGCAAATCGCGGCAGCGCGGCGATCAGGGCGCTCAACGCCACCAGGCCCGTGGCGAAAAACGTCGCCCGCCAATCGAACCAGGATACCAGAAAGCCGCCGAGAAACGGCGCGATGGCGGGGCCGACGGCCATGGCCATGCCCATATAGGACATGGCAACCGCGGCCGATTTGCCCTCTGAGCCGTCGCGGATGATGGCCCGTCCCACCACGATGGTGGTGCACGCGCCCATGGCCTGGAAGAACCGCCCGACCAGCAAGATTTCGATATTGAAGGCTAGCCCGCAGGCGATACTGGCGATTGTGAATAATCCCAGGCCGCCCAGAATCACCGGCCTTCTGCCGAACGTATCCGATAGGGGACCGGCGACCAGTTGCATCACCGCGAAGGCGCCCAAATAGGCCGGGATGATGAGCTGCACCTGGGTCAGCGAGGTGTCGAGGTCGGCGGCGATGTCCACAACGGCCGGCAGATATATCGTCAACGCGAGCTGGCTCGCGAACATCATCAGAAACAGGATGGCCAGCGACGGTGGACGGGGTGTCTTGTCGCTCACTTAGTATAGGCCCGCGCAACGGGCTTGCGCGCGCTGCAGGGCGAGCACGATATCGATAGTCGGGGTTGGAATATCGACAAGGCGCCCCAACTCGGCGACGACGCCGATCAGCGCATCGATCTCCATGGGGCGACCCTTCTCCAAATCTTGCAGGATCGATGGCTTGAAATCGCCCAACTCGGCGCCGAGATCGACCCGTGCCTCGGCTGACATGTCCATATGCAGACCGATCTGCCCGCCGATGGCGATGGCTTCCTCCATCATGGCGACGGCGATGGGCCTTGCGTCGCGATCATTGGCGATGCCGGAAAGAGTCAGTCTGGTCAGGGCCGATATGGGGCCCATGCCCATATTGCCGATCAGCTTGGTCCAGATTTCCTGGTGAATGCGTTCGGTGACTCGCCCGGTGAGACCGGCCTCGGTAATCGCCGCGCCAAGCGCTTTTGTACGGGGCATTATGGTGCCATCGGATTCGCCGAGGATGAATAAATCGCCCGCCGCGTGGCGGATTACGCCAGGTTCGCTGGCCGATGCGCCGGCATGCACGACGCCGCCGATGATGCGCTCCGGCGGTAAGGCAGCCGCCAAGGCGCCGTCAGGGTCGATGAACTGCAGTTGGCGCCCTTTTAAGGGGCCGTCCAGATGTTGGCAGAACCACCAGGGAATGCCGTTCATGGCCGTAACGACGGCGGTATCGTCGCCCAAGAGCGGGGCTAGCTTTGGCACCACCGCAGGCAGCGAGGGGGTCTTCAAGGTAATGACGACATAGTCCTGCGGGCCGAAATCGGCCGGGTCGTCGGAGGCAGCCACCCGAACCAGCGTCTCGCCGCGATGATCGATCAGCTTGGCGCCATTCGCGCGCAGCGCGGCGAGATGGGCGCCGCGCGCGAGTAGACTGACATCGTGGCCCGCATCGGCGAGGCGGATGCCCAGAACGCCGCCAATTGCGCCGGCGCCGACGATGCAAATCTTCAAGTTCGGTCCTTCCGCCTGAGCCTTGGTTTTCTCAACTCTGGCATGAGCCTAGCTCGGGCTTCTATCGAGATTAGAGAAGTTCGAGGATTTGTTCCGGCGGGCGGCCGAGCCGGGCCTTGGCGCCGGCAACGACAATAGCGCGTTCGATGAGAATCGGGTTTGCAACCATCGCCGCTATAAGCGCGTCGTCGTCCAAGGCCTCGTCGGCGAGATTTAGCTCTTTATAAGGTGCTTCCCCTTTGCGCATGAGTTCGCGCGGCGACATGCCAAGCATCGCCAGTAATTCTTTGAGACGGGTCGCATCGGGCGGGGTTTTCAGATACTCGATGATCTGCGGCTCAATTCCGCGTTCCTCTAATAATTGTAGGGCCGCGCGCGATTTGCTGCATCGCGGATTGTGATAGATCACGACCGGGTCGCTCATTTTCGGTACTCCAGCTGGACAATTTCGTTTCTATTCCTTATCGGGCAACGCATTGGCGGTAAACCCCTGGCACGGCGAAGCCGCTTGGGACGGCAAGGAAATTTTAACCATAATGGCGAATATTAGGCGCTAATTCCTATCCGTGAAACGGGTAGGGGAAAATCACTGGCGCAAGGAATATCCAAATGTCTGCTGAACTCTTGTCTGATTTGACCGTATTGGTCGTCGATGATGAGGAGCCGATCCGTGAACTTATTTGCGGCATTCTCGATAATGTTGGTATTGAGAAAGTCCGCCAGGCGGCAGATGGCCTCGGCGCATTTCGTGACATGCAGGCGCACAAGCCTGATGCGGTGATTACCGATCTCATGATGAAACCGGTCGATGGTTTGGAGTTTACCCGCGCGGTACGCACTGATCCCGATAGCCCGGTTCCCGACGTGCCCATTCTCATGGTCACCGGCCATTGTGAAAAGCACCATGTGGAAGAAGCCCGCGATGCGGGTGTGACCGAATTTCTGGCGATGCCGGTGACCGCCAACTCGATCGCCGAGCGTCTGACCTCGGCCATTCAACGTCCGCGGGAATTTGTTCGAGCCCGCAACTTTGTTGGTCCCGAGCGCCGTCGCCGGCAATTACCGATTGTTGCGAGCGTTGCCCGCCGGGCCAGCGATCATGCGCAAGCTGCGCAGACCGCCGCCCAGTTTTGATTAGGCAGTTTGAACCGGTCGTCCGCTAACCCATTCCCGCCGTACGCGGCAGCCACATGGCGATGTCCGGGAATAGCGTAATTAGCGCCACCAAAATCAGAGTGAATATGAAGAACGGCGCCACACCGTTGAATATCCTGTTCAACGGCACATCTGGTGCCATCTTCGCCATCACATAGACATTGATGCCTACCGGGGGCGTAATCAACGCTAGCTCCGCCATGATCACCGCATAGACCCCGTAACAAATGGGGTCGTAGCCGAGATTGATGATGATCGGCAGCGTGAACGGGATCGTCAGGATCAGCATGCCCCATACGTCGAGGACCATACCCAGCGCGATGTAGAGCAGGCTGATCATCAGCATGACGGTCAGCGGGCTGAAATCGGCCGCAGTGATCCAGCCGATCACACCCTCGGTCAGGCCGGTCAAGACAACGAACTTGCCCATCATATGGCCGCCGATGATGATGATGAAAATCATCGCCGAGGTGTGCACCGACTTGAGCAGGGATTCGGTAAAATTCGACCAGTTCAATCGCCGCATCACCATCGCGATGATCAGCAGGGCGAGCACGCCGATGCCGGCGGCTTCGGTGGGCGTAAAGATGCCGCCATAAATACCACCAATGACGACGATGAAGGTCAGGAAGACCGGCAGGACCTTGGTCAGCGAAACGACTTTCTCGCGCATCGTGTATTTTTCGCCGATGGGGCCGAGTTCCGGGTTGATCATGCAGCGGGCTAAGATCGTGACTGAGTAGCCAATGGTCATCAAAATGCCGGGGATGATGCCGGCGATGAACAGGGCGCCGATCGAGGTTTCGGTCAGGATACCGTAACCCACCATGATAATGCTCGGCGGGATGAGAATACCCAAGGTGCCGGCGGCGCTGATGCTGCCGGTGGCAAGCGCGTCGTCATAATTGTAGCGGCGCATGGCCGGGATACACATCGGTCCCATGGTGGCCACGGCCGTGACACTACCGCCCGACACGGCGCCGAAACCGGCACAGGCCACAACCGATGAAATTGCCAAGCCGCCGGGAAGGCGGCCGAGCCATCGATAGACGGCTTCATACAGGTCGAAGGCGATGTTGGTTCGTTGGACAATTTGCCCCATCATAAAATAGAGCGGGACGGCGACGAAGACGAAGCTCGTCCCCTGATCGAAAAAGGTTATCGATAATTGAGTTTCGGCAAAGTTCGACTCGCCGACAGCAAAAAAACCTACCGCGGCGGTGGTTAACATGGCGAAGCCGATGGGAACACCCATAATGATCAAAACCATCATCCCGGCAAAGCCGAGAATGCCAATAATACTCGGATCCATGGTTAGTCCCCCAACCCGGTTGATTCGGTTCGCGAAAATTGCTTGGCGTTAAGCACTGTCGCGATGAAGCGCATGACAAAATAGAAGATCAAGATCACGCACATGACGAACACGGCCAATTGTTGAGCCCATATGGGTAATTGGACGTATTCGGTAATCCGACCCAGTTCCAGGTCGAATAGGAATTCTTCCCACGCGTGGCGGCCCAGCAGATAGAACAGCCATATGGCGCAAACCGAATAAACCGCGTCGAAAGCTGCCTGTACGCGCGGCGGCATATTCATGACAACCAGTTCCATACGAATATGGCCGTTCTGACGGGTACATTCGGGAATTGCCAACGCGAATATCATTAACAGCATCCACTCATTGAACTCGAGGCCCCAGATGAGCGGTGCGTTGAAGATATAGCGCAGGCCGACATCGGCCACGACGACGAGGAAAATCGCCGGCAGGATGACGAGCGCAACCAACCGGTCCATATTTTTGGAAATTGCGTAAAAAACCTTTTCGATGGTTTCCATCGGCAGGTGACCTCTCAAATAAGTTTAACGGCCGGGGCGGTTTGCCCCGGCCGTCGAACCCGACTTCTATTTCATGTCGTACATGCCCTGGACGGGATTATTGATCGCATCGAGCATGATGTCGTTAGCCGACATGGCTGCATACTTCGCTGCAAGCTTCTTGACTTCGGCGATGAATTCTGCAGCTGGTAGGCCCTTCTTCGCGGTGTCGGCAATCCAAGCTGACTCGACGCCGGAGACGGCTTGCCGCCAGCGATCGAGTTCGGCACCGGTGATGTCGACCTTCTGCAGACCTTTTTCCTGCATGATGGCCACGTTGACGTTTCCACCGTAATCATAGAAGCCAACGCCCTCGGCGATCGCCATCTGGCGGCCCCAATTGTTGACCACGACCTGAAGATCGGCGGGAAGGTCGTCGAACCAGTCTGCCGACATGCAATATTCGACGGTCAGCACGTTAAAGCCGTTCGAGGACCGGAACTTTGCCACTTCGTGCAGCTTGAAGATCAGCGCTGCAGCGTCGTTGAAGTGGATCGCGTCGAGCGTGCCGCGCTGAATGGCGGTGTAGGCGTCGGCGCCCGGCATGGATACCTGGGTGGCGCCCAGTGCAGCGATGATCTGCGAATGGGTGCCGCCGCCGGCACGCACCTTCATACCCTTGACGTCTTCCAGCGTTTTAACAGGCTTGTTGTTGTACAAATGGTATGGGCCTGTATGGGCTTCGCGCATAATCTTGACGCGGAACCGCTCGAACTCTTCCTTCAGATATTTCGGATAGAGATGCTCGGCCGTCGCGATAGCTTCGTGCGAGTTGTTGAACAGGAAGGGCAAGCCTAAGCCGCCAACCATGTTGTAGTCGCGCGAGGTATAGAGCGAGAAGCACGGCGCGTGATCGGAAAGACCGGTCCGCGTCGCCTTGCGGCCTTCACGAACGCTGTGGACTGACTGGGACCAGGTGGTTTCGACCTTGATCTTGCCATTCGACATGCGCTCAAGGTTGTCGAAGCCCTGGATCTGCAGCTTCGCGAGACCCGAGACGCCGGGAATATGGCTGGACGAGCGGAAGACAATCGGCGGCCCGTCATACGTGACGTTATTCTTGCCGTAATTGTCGAGTTTGCCCTCGAACCAGTCGAGCGTGACCTGGGCGTCTTTTTTGGCTTCTTCAATGTTATCGGAGATCGGGCCGGCGTTGGCCGTCCCAGCCACGCTAAGCACCAAAGCGGCGCCGAACGCGAGGCTTGTGGTTGAAAGTAGTAGTTTACGCATGTTTTTCCTCCCTACAGACGTGAACACATTTATCCCATCCGTTCGAATTTAGTGTGTGGGCAAGCCCCGGATTGGGTCAAGGCATCCCCTGGTAAAACTTTCGGTACATCCTAACGCACTATGCCCACTTTGTTTCGTTTTGCGTTGATTCGAAACGTCGAAGTGAGCGTTGTTACAAGGTCCGACTTTCGTCGGGCTATTTGATTGCCAATGGATTACACGGCGAACCAACCGCACCGGTGATCGGCAGAGCCGGTCCAACAAACATGAACTCATAGACCTTGTCCGCTTCGCAATCTTCGGCGAGATCTTTCAGATACCAAATCTCGCCCATGGTCAGACCCATGATCGGGATGGCAATCCAATGCCAAGGCTGGTTAATGTTTTCGTCGGTCTCGCAGGGGCGTACCTCGTTACCCCAGGTGTCGGAAGCATAGCCGGCGATCTTCTTCTCGTAGATCCAGTCCAACGTCTCGAACGCCAGCCCGGCGGCGTCGCCACCCGCATATCCGTCCCAACTGCCGTCTTTGAGGCAGCGTTCCATCATGCCGGTGCGCAGCACCACATAATCGCCTTCGCGCACTTCGACGCCCTGCTTTTCGCAGGCTTCCTCGAGGTCAGCGCAGGTGATGGGATAGCCGTCTTCGAGATATTCGACGCCTTTGACCCGCGGTATATCGAGGAACACGCCGCGGCCGACCATCTTGTCCTTGGTCTTCTCGATGCCGGCTTTTTGCGCGCCGGCGGTGGTCACCTCGCGGCAGTCATAGCCGTTCCACATATAATCTTCGAAGAACACATGGCCGAGCCCGTCCCACTGGGTGCCGCACTGCAGCGGCATCATCACCAGATCGTCGGCGCCGCGAATGCCGCGATGGTCGAGCACGCCGGAATAGGCGTCGGTGCCGGTGCGCGTCATCATATGGATCGGGTTGAACCGGCCCATGGCGGGGTAGGGGGTCTTGGCGCCCTGCGGGCCGAACTGGTCGTAGTTGAGCCCAAGCGACATGGTCTTGCCCTTCTTCACCAACTGCGCCGCGCCGACAATATCGTCGGGCGTCGTGTAGTTCAGGGTGCCAATTTCGTCGTCGGGACCCCAGCGGCCCCAGTTCTTGTACTTCTCGGCATATTCGGTGAGCAGCGCCCGCGTCACCCGCATATCGCTTCGTGGATTTGCCATTGTTTATCCCTCTTAATTCGTGCTGGAGTTATGGGTATTGGTTTTGCGGTCGAGGCGCACTGGCGCTTCGGAAATGGGGTCGGCCTGAAAGCATTGCGCCAGATAGGGCACCAGATAGGCGAGCGATGCGTCGGTGTCGGACGGGTCGCAGCTATTGTCGGTCAATGCTTGGATGCGGCCCGGATTGGCCATGGTGTAGACCATCGTCGCCAGCAAGTAGTGGAACCGCCAATGTAGATCGCGCGCCGGCAAATCGGGCAGCGCATCGGCTAGGGCATCGAGAAACTTCGCGCTCGAGCTATCGAAATAATGCGCCATCAGTTTGCGGGTCTCGTCGGATGCGTCGGCGGCCATACGCGCACGCAGACGGGCGAAGGTGGCGCCGCCATGGCGGCCGCGCATGCCCGGTTCGAGAAAGGCGGTAATGATCTGGTGCAGCAAGGGCGGTCGATCTTCACCCGCGCGGCAATCGGCGAGCAGCTCGAGGCGTTCCTCGGCCATGGGTAAAATGCGGCGCGCGAACACCGCTTCCAACAGGCCTTGTTTCGAGCCGAAATGATAGTGAACCGCCGCGGTGTTGACCCCGGCATGGGCGACGATGGTGCGCAGCGACGCGCCATTCATCCCTTGTTCGGAGAATAGATATTCCGCCGAATCGAGTATCCGCGCTCGCGTTGATTCCCCCCGCGGGTCAATCGCAACGTCGGCATTGTGAGCCGCTACCGCCACTTATCCTCCCCTAAAACCGTCTTAGATCGCGGTTTTCTTTTAAGCTTAATCAAACGCTTGACTTAGTCAACCAAATTGGCGGCAAAACCGCGCGCGCTGATTGCCGCAGAGGGGACAGGGTTGAGAGGAGTGGGGTTGTTTTATGAGCCCGGCTTGGCCTTTAGCATTTCGGCGACCCAGTCGGTTATATATTCGACCGCCAGTTTGCCGTTATCGCATTGGCAAAGTTCGGCGCGGGTGAGCAATTTGGTGGGTGCGTTCGCCCATCAAATGTCAGGTGGTGAACGCAAGTTTTAACTAAGTAGGCACGTAATTGGGGTTAGGTATGAAGTCACCTTCGATGTTCCCGTCCTTATCGACTTTCCAGGCACTTATAATCGCTTCGGGAGGTACTGCGTCATCCTTGCCATATGATCCTGCTATTCTACAGACACAACCATTCGGATAGGCTTTAGCCTCTTCCACTTCTCCGGGTGTGGGTTTGGGAGGTAGAGTATGTTTCAATTTAGAGAATTCTCCCACTCATCAATAAATTCCTTCTTTTCTCGAACCGGTTCCCCCGACATTTGGTGTTGCGACGGAAGCTTTGCCATTTTAGGCCTTCAGCTAAAGGTTGCAGTACATTTCTTCCAAACCAGTAATGGAATTCACAATCGGATTGTCCCATGGCCAATGGTCCATGATTAAACCTGTTAGCTCTCTGTATCGACGCTCGGACGGCGGCATGTTTCCGGTTTTAACCGCCTCATTCATACGGATTAATACGTTGAGAAAATATTCAAGCTCCTCCGTCGATACTCCTTCTAATCCAGACGCAATGCATTGTTGCACCTGTTCGATTACGACAGCAGATCGGCTTAAATAAGACTCACGTTTCTGTTCATCCATTGCTGTCTCAAATCGTGCAGATCACGCACGGATATCTGTGTTTCGCCACCAAGCTTGCCATATCCCGAAGTAAAGGTGAGTTGCGGACAGGCCAAAAAGGTTAGCCCGGCTTGGCCTCCAACACTTCGGCGACCCAGTCGGTCATATATTCCACCGCCAGCTTGCCGTTGTCGCATTGGCAATGTTCCACGCCGCCATCTTCCGGACCGAACACTTTCAGATCCGCGCGCGGGCTCGAGGTGGCATTATCGACCGTGTTGTGGGC
>JABDJY010000209.1 GCA_013003285.1 Alphaproteobacteria bacterium
GGCCGCCAATCCGAGGATCAGCGCCAATACGAGGGCGATTTTTAGAATGAACGACGAAGAAGACTTGGAGGCGGGATTTATGGGATCATCGGGTGCTGTACTCATCGCATTAACCATCGCTGACTATTATATTTTACGTAGATCGCTAGGTGGGGCGCGGGCGCGCTCGCGACTATTCACCTATGCGTGACAATCGCTTTGGCAGTATGACACACCTGATACGTTGACTTAGAACTATCTAATCCTTATACAGCGCCAGTTTGGAGCCCTCGGGCAAATGGAGCGGCAGACGTGAAACGGACATTTCAACCTAGTAATTTGGTGCGCAAGCGGCGGCATGGCTTTCGCTCGCGTATGAAAACAGTTGGCGGCCGCCGGGTGCTGTCGCGTCGCCGCGCGAAGGGCCGCAAGAAGCTGTCGGCTTAATCACGACCGCCGCGCGGTTGACCCGGGTCACCGGGCGCTATCTGGAACCGACGAGACATGAGCAATATGCCCGGGACCGCCATCTCGAAAAGCGGAGCCCAGGAAATGCCGATTATCGAGCGGTTGAAGGTACGATCGGATTTTCTGCGAGTCGCGGCCACCCGGAAACGGTGGGCGACGCCGGGCTTGGTCCTGCAGGTCGCCAAGACACCCGACGAGATATCCGATGATGGCATCATTCGCGTTGGATTTACCGCGTCGAAGAAAGTCGGGGATGCGGTCACCCGCAACCGCGCCCGCCGGCGCCTGCGCGAAGCCGTTCGCCAAGTTATGCCGGCCCACGCGACCCCGGGCAGAGATTTCGTTGTGATCGCGCGCGCCAACACCGTGCGGCGCTCATATAGCGATTTGATCACCGACCTTGAATCGGCGCTGCAAAAGCTCGATGTCTGGGACAACATGAACTCGCCCGCGTCGGGAACAGAAGCCGCGCAATGAAATATTTTAGTCTTACAGTGTCGTGGTTCTTACGCGCCCTGATCACCGTCTATCGCTACGGCCTATCGCCGGTGCTCGGCGCCAACTGCCGTTATGAGCCCAGTTGTTCGGCCTATACCCAGGAAGCGATCAGCACCCACGGCCCGATCCGTGGCAGTTGGCTAGCGGCGAAACGAATTCTGCGATGCCAGCCATGGGGCGGGACGGGTTATGACCCGGTACCCACTGCCCCGGCCTGCAC
>JABDJY010000213.1 GCA_013003285.1 Alphaproteobacteria bacterium
CCCATTAGCAACCGGGAGTGACCATTGAGGCTCGCCATGATTTCAGCCACTGAACTTCCGGTTCCGCGCAGCGCGACATCGACCGCTCCACCACCGCGTAACTTGTCGAGGCCGGCAAACTCGCGCAGCAATTCACCGATATCCAGTTGCGGCGCTTTTACATTGAAGGATACGGAGGCGGGCCCGCTTCGGGTGTCGACGCCAATGTCGCCTGAAACCGCACTGCCGACGAGGGAGGCGTCAAGCGGCTTGAGGGCTAACGCGCCATTGTCTAGAGCCAAGACGCCTTTTGCATCGGCGAGTGTCATACCCGGCAGAATGAGTTGCGTGATGGCGATGTCCAATTTTGCATCGACAGACTTCAGGACGCCGAGCGGCAACGGGTCGGAAGAAAACAGTTTATCCCCGTCGGTGGATTTTGAATTTTCGCCGCTTGGCAGTAGCTCGGTAATATCGACCTGGCCCGCGTGCAGGGTGCCCTCGAGCCGTGGACGTTGGCCACGCATGTCGATTGACAGGCTGCCGGCGACATCCGTTTTACCGATTTGCAGAGCGATGGTTTCGAGCGCTGCGTTGTCACTGTTTCCTTTAATGGTTGCGGCAAGCGTTATCGGTCCGGCTGTGGGAAGTCCGTCGCCAGCAAGGGGGGCAAGGCCTAGTAGGTTGGGTCCGGAAACTTCGAATTTAAGGTCGAGCCCGGCGATCTCCACAAGATCGGCGATAGTGCCATTGATTTTCGCTGTCACGCCCAGGCCGGTGACCGTGAGGTTGATGGGATACGGTTGTGTGGCGGCCAGTAGTAACTTCGGAGCGCCGAGATCACCCTCGGCAGCAAATTCTATGGCCTGTTCCTCGATGGTTGCGATCCCCGTGACGTCGATCGCAAGGGGGGATGAAAGGTCTTTAGCCTTCGCCGACAGGCGTGTAACTTCGAATTTCGAGGTTGCATTAGTAGTACCATTCACAATTGTAAGAATGGCGTTTTCGACCAAGACGTTGTTTATCTGGGGTAGATTTGGCGTGCCTTCGTTTGCTGATTTTTCCTTTTCGGCCCCGCCAAAATCCAGGTTGCTGCGGCCCTCGGCGTCGGTCTCGATTAGAATATCCGCATCGCGCAGGACCAGTCGATTGATCTGCAAGTCACCGAAAATCAAGGGAAGCAGCGCCACCTCAGCGGCAAACTCTCCCACCGACATCATGTCCGGCCGACTGCTCCAATTGGCGTTGGCGATCCGCACACCGCTGACGGCGAATGATGGGGTCAGTCCGATGTTTAGATCGATATCGCTTTCGATGCTGAATTCGCGGCCGGTCTGATCTTCGACAGCGGCGATAATCTCATCTTTGTATTCGTTCGGATCGATGACCAGTATGGCGACAAAGACCGCCGCGACAACGAGCACAACAAGCCCAGCCAATATCTTAACCAGAGTTGAGATGCGCATCTCTATGCCCCCAATGTCTTAATCTGAAATGCAGCGTTGCACCCGCGACAGGCGGGTGCGGATATTCAGTTCGAAACCGTAAACGAATTGGCAATTGCGACGAGGTGGCGCAGGCGCCGCTCGTTCATGGTCTTTATTTCGGTGAAGTACCAGCCCTTGCCGGAATCTTGCAGACGCAGAACCACGAATTGGCGTACGGGGCCGAAGTTGTAGTTACAGAAAAGTTCCTGAAACTCGCCGCTTGCATTGTACCCGGTGGTTGGCTCCTCACAGAAATGGAGCGGAATTCTACCGAGATTTTGCAGGCCGGCGAAAAGTTCAGGCAGGGATTTTTTCAGCGCGTCGAATACCGGGTCAGAGAACGGACTGTCGGGGCTGGAAAAGACTTCCTCGACGGCTGCTGGATCGCCAATTTGAGCCGTGAGCCTTTCGGCGAGCCAGGCCTCGGGATCGGGCACGTCCCCACGGACGGCGCGTAGCGAAATCGTGCTGAGTTCGGAAAAGGGACCCTCGACGGGGCGAATTGCGGTGATCGGCGTCCAGTCTTTCGAAGTGGCGGTGTCGGCTTCCGGCGCGACCACAAAGCCCTCGGGTACGTCGAACTGCTGCGCAGTGGCACCCGATGTCCACGCAATAGCGGTGAACAGGCCGATTACGGCAGCAAAAAATCTAAGGCGCGCATTGGTTCTTATTTTAGCCATATCGGTACCGGTTCATTGTTTCATCGCTGAGCCATCGTTGCCAGCCGATTATGGCGGTATTTGGGCCTGAAAGTCGGGCCATCAGAATTTGGGAAGCGGTTCGGTCAGAAAAGTTGACCTTAGATGTTCACGATAGGCTGCGACCAGTTCAGACGGCACATCGGAGCCGAAACAGAACACTGTTGGTCCCCCCGGCCGAATATACTCGCTGTCGGTGCCGCACCTCACCAACGGATGGTCACGGAAATTGTTAGGGAATCTGAACAGTTTTTCGTTGAACTTTCGATGATAAGGACAGGCGCATGGCCCGGTGTACCGCCGAATCGAGTCTTGCACCAGGATATCGCGTATTTCTGCTTCGGTCGGCTCGTCGATCGCGGCTGGTGATTCTGGGTTTTCTGGGTTGAACAGAGCGTCTGCACTGAGGGTATGCCCTGCCGCGCCGGCCATTATTACCAGTGTCGCTGCAATAGCCATTCGTTTGCTGGTGCTACCCATTTCTTACATGTTGGGTGTAGGCCTGGATTTGTGAAGACCTGGACAGGTTGGTCTTGGCATCCGGTGATGCGCTTTTTGCAAACATGATGTGCCAGACCACTCATTGTGGGCATCAATGGAAGTGCATATCATCCCGGCCAGTAACGGTATTGACAAGAGTTCGGAGGATTTATGGCGAGAATTGATGTTGGCCACATAACGCTTAATGTTGAGGAGGCCGGTGAGGGGCCGCCCTTTATCTTTATTCCCGGCCTCGTTGGGTTGCTAAACGCTTGGCAGTATCAGGTCGCAGAGTTCTCGAAACGCTACAGATGCATTTCCCTCGACCATCGCGGCGCCGGCGATAGCGACAGACCGCCACTGGACCAGTATTCGACCGAGGCGATCGCCGGTGATGTGATTGCGCTAATGGATACGCTCGGCATCGAGAAGGCGCATGTGGCGGGAACCTCGACCGGCGGCGCAATTCTCCAGAACCTGGCGATCGACCATCCCGACCGGCTGCGGTGCTGCATCTTCTCCAACACCTGGACCAAGGCCGATGAGTATGTGCGCCGGGTACAAACGGCCCGTAAACAAATAGCGTTGGCGAACGGCCAGGAGGCCTATGTAAAAGTCAGCTCGTTGTTCACCAATGGCGCCTTGCAGTTTCGCTACAATCTGGACCGGGTGATGGAAATCGAAAAGCGTTCGCTGGAGACTATCGCACCGCCGGAAATATTAGCTGCGCGCCTTGATATGACCATGAACCATGATCGCTTGGACGAGCTGCACAAAATTCGCAATCCGTCATTGATCATAGGCACCCGCGACGATGCCACCGTGCCGTTTTATTTTTCTGAGGACCTACATGCGGCGATCGAAGGTTCGCGCCTCATCTTGGTCGAAGAGGGTGGCCACTATTCGTTCCGGCGTCACTCCGATGAATGGAATGCCTTAGTCAGTCCGTTCCTCGCGGAAATGGAAGACAAGGTGTGATCGCCGCGATTGTAGATCCTATTTTCGCGCCGACGGTTGCAACATGGACAAGGTAAAAGTCGGCATTGTCGGAATCGGCTGGTGGTCCGATGTGCTCGCGGCAGTCATTGAGAAAAGCGATAAGCTCGATCTACGCGCTTGTTACACCCGCAGCGAAGATAAGGCCGCGGCCTTTGCAGCGAAATTTAACTGCGAAGCCGTCGGTTCCTATGAGGCGATGCTGGCGTTAGACGATTTGGACGGCGTTATTCTCACCACACCGAATTCTGCCCATCGCATTGGCGCGGAAGCAGCGGCGCGGGCGGGCAAACATGTATTCGTCGAGAAGCCAATTTCAAACACGCTGGAAGATGGTCATGCCATGATCGTGGCTTGCGAAGCGGCGGGAGTAAAGCTGGCGGTTGGGCATTCCTATCGCCGCCACGGCGCTCTGCGACATCTGCGGCGGATGATCGACGATGGGATACTAGGCCGTGTGAGCTTAGCGGAGGGCGTCTTTTCCAACGATAATGGCCTGAAATTGAAACCCGGCCTTTGGCGATCCGATCCGACTGAAATACCGGGTGGATGTTTGATGCAAATCGGCATCCATCAAATCGACAATTTGCTTTATCTGCTGGGACCGGTGAGCGATGTTTCAGCGTATTTCAACCGGCTTGAAACCGAACCCGATGTCGAGGATGTCACCGCGGTCTTGATGCGATTTGGATCGGGGGCGATCGGATATGTGGCGGCCGACTATATCTCGCCGCGCCGATTTACACTGACCCTTCACGGCACGAGAGCGAATGCATATTTCGATATGGATAATGACGGGCTGCGTCTGCAACGCACGGGTGAGGCAAAGCCGGTCCCCGTCGAGTACGAGCCCAACGACCATTTGCTTGCCGAGCTGGAAGATTTTGCGGTCGCCATTCGCAACAATACGGCGCCGGAAATCGATGGCCGCAAGGCAATGGTTCCGCTTGCTATTGTGTTGGCTGCTGGACGTTCGTCGGCAGCAGGTCGCTCGGTCGCTTTATCGGAATTGCTTGGCGATTTGGATGGGCCGGACAGCTAGCGTCTAAAAGCTAGCATCCGCCCAAGCCACACGTGGGAATCGCCGAAGGGTTGGGAACCCGACCGTTGGCAACAGCACCGAAATAGTCGGCTATATCTGGACCAAGAAAAACCATGCCGCCCGCCGCAACAATCGCGATAAACGTCACTAGGAAGGCGTATTCAGACGCCATGGCGCCTGAACTGTCTCGGGCCAGCCGAACTAAGGTCGACTGAATGTGTACAATAATCCGCATGGTCTCTTGCATCGTAGTTCAGGAATGTTTCCCGACTGTTAATCCGATAATAGAGGTAACTAGATAGCGGATATCGAACTACGGAACCAGCCACACCGGTCCCGTATTTCTAAGTCCGAGATTTAGGTGTTAAACGGGTTCGGCAAATTACCGGATATGGCGGTGAGCGCTTGCCCAATATCATCAAAAAACAAGCTTAGGTTGTTGCCGAGCAGTCCCATACCGGCAGCGGCGACGATGGCGATAAACGCGATTAGAAACGCGTATTCGGTGGCCACAGCGCCCGCATTGCTCTTTAGAAAACGAACAAGTTTGAATTTCAGTTGAGATATTCTATGCATTAAACTCTCCCGCTATGGTTTCAACCAGTGCCACCCCAACCATTGCCAACTATCTGTCGGCCGAAGCTGAAAATACATTTGCGATCGTGTTTTCCACCGTAATGTACTTTCTACAATACTCTTCTAAAGCTGTGTGAGAATTATAAAATTTAAGCGAAATGTCAATTAATTATTGTCTAGATGCGGTATTGTTAACCATAAGGGTGAAATAATACTCCCGTTGA
Source organism: Alphaproteobacteria bacterium (assembly GCA_013003285.1). Taxonomy (GTDB): domain Bacteria; phylum Pseudomonadota; class Alphaproteobacteria; order UBA6615; family UBA6615; genus JABDJY01. Next base: position 5,483 of record JABDJY010000213.1, read on the forward strand.
TCAGTGCGGTAAATATTCATGCTTCATAGTAATGATTTTTAATAATTTTTATCGCTGCCAACTTCTCTGTGTTCGTGAAATTCAACTTGAGTAAATGAAAATCATTCTCAAGAATATTTTGTAATTATTTACGCTTCGATCATTCAATCGGGCGTCAGGCGAGAGTCCCGCTTTGGTAATCGCGCACGGCTTGATGAATTTCTTCTTCAGTGTTCATGACAAAAGGACCCATACGAGCGACGGGTTCGTTTATGGGTTCACCGGTTAAAAGCAGAAATTTGACACCTTGGGAACTCGCCAGAACCTCTACATCTCCTGTTCGGGATAGAACCGCTAATGTTCCGGTGGTTGGTGCGAATTCACTACCGTTGCTTGGCTCAACTGCACCTTCATAGACATATAGCAGCGCCGTATGCCCGTCAGGCACCGGATGGGTAAAAGTATGGTCGGCCTCCAGTTTCACGTCGAAATAGCCTATCGGTGTGAGCGTGTCGGCCTTCGCAGAATGACCATCATAGTTTCCGGCGAGGACACGGACGGTCTCCCTATTGGACATTACCTCGACGACGTCGCGGGTAGGGATGTCTTGATATTGCGGCGGGCTCATCTTCAGGGCTGATGGGAGATTTACCCAAAGCTGGTACCCCCAAAGCAGGCCGTTGGTCTGCTCGGGCATTTCACTGTGGATGATCCCGCGCCCCGCCGTCATCCATTGCACGGCGCCATCGCTCAATACGCCGCTATTGCCCACCGAATCCTGGTGACGCATGCGGCCATGGATCATGTAGGTCACCGTCTCGAACCCGCGATGAGGATGGCTGGGAAAGCCCGCGACATAATCGTCGGCTTCCTCGGTGCGGAACTCGTCGAGTATGAGGAAAGGATCGAGATAATCGGCCTGGGGCGTGCCGATAATTCGGCGCATCCGCACGCCGGCGCCGTCACTGACGAATTGGCCTTCAACCAATCGTTCGATCGTGCGCGACGTCATGGAGAAATCCTCTCTTGGAAGCGAAGTGAAATCAAACAGTCGTCGTTAATTAGGTTTGCCAGAGGCCGTTAGCAACCAACGAGCCGCCGTCGACGGGAATCACTACGCCGGTCGTATAGGCGCCGGCGCGCGACGATAGATATATCACCGTGCCAGCGATATCTTCTGGCGTGCCCAGGCGTCCCCTCGGCAAGGTCTGTTCGATGTCGTCTCGGTAGTTTGCCAACGTATAGTCCATCATTTTGCTTTCGAATGGCCCCGGCGCGATGGCGTTGACGGTAATGTTGCGTTTACCGAGCTGGTGGGCGAGGACGCGGGTCAGGTGGTGAACCGCCGCCTTGCTTGCAGGGTAGGAATAGGTTTCGAGCTTTGGAATGGCGAGGCCATCGACGGAGCCGATATTGATGATCCGGGCCGGGTCGTCGTTTGTCCCCGCGGCCTCGAGCGACGGCAATAGCGCCTGGGATAGAAAGAACAGGGACTTGGCGTTCAAGTCCATGACCTTATCCCAGCCGATCTCCGGAACTTCGCCGATCTGCGCGCCCCACGCGGCGCCGGCATTGTTGACCAGGATGTCCAACTTGTCTTCGCGCGCGATGATCTCGCCTGCTAAGCGCTCGACTTCTTCCATTCGGGACAGATCGGCAGGCAGCGCTACGCAGTCGCCGTGGGCAGCGAGTTCAGCCACCGCTTCATCGCAGGCTTCGGCCGAACGCGATGAGATATAAGTTCTTACGCCGTTTTCGACGAGGCCACGGGCGATCATCAAGCCAATGCCACGCGACCCGCCCGTCACCAGCGCGACCTTGCCGGCGACCGAAAATAAATCTTTCACTTTTCTACTCTTTGTCGTCTGGGCGTTCTTAGTAAATCGTGTCTTTAATCCGCTGAGGATAGGCGGCGTCATAGGCGCCGCCGTCGATATCACCTTTGGTGATCGCCTCGAGAATTGAGCCCGTGGTCGGTAATTGGTCTCGCGGAACAATACTCGCGGGGTCCCATAGTTTTGAGCGGACCAAGGCCTTGGGGCACTGATAATAGATACTACCGAGGGTCACCACGATCACACTAGCGGGGTTTTTGCCCTGCATGGCGAAGGACGCGCACAGTTCGGGATCGACCGAGATTTGAGCCGTACCGTTGATACGGATGGTCTCGCCAATTCCGGGAATGAGAAACAGCAGCGAGACGCGCGGATCGCGGACAATGTTGCGTAAGCTGTCGACGCGGTTATTGCCACGCCGATCCGGGATCACAACTGTGTGGTCATTCAATACACGAATAAAGCCGGCCGGATCGCCACGGGGGGAGCAATCGAGGCCCTCGGGCCCGGCAGTCGCGACAACCACAAAAGGCGCAGCCTCTATAAACGCGCGATATTCTTCGGAAATATGATCGATTTCTTTCTTCAGCGCGCCCTCTGGCGATTCGCCATAGATCTCTTCGAGCGCGTCGAGAGTGGTGATCAAATTTTTGTCGGACTGCTGCGAAGAAGCGTCGGGGGCCATGTCGTTCGATCCCATGGTTGAGGGTTGCAAGGAGCCGATAAGGGCGAAATCAGGGTAGGGTGAATTGACGGGTGGGGGCAAGGGGCGCAAGGGCCGACGCTAGTCGACGTAGAACACACCGCTTGTCAGGATTAGCTCTCCGGATCGTAATTCAACCCTATCGCCGGCTGCGCAACTCGGCACCGGGTCACCATCGCGGCTATCCAGCTCTAGTTCGGCCTTATTCCGGGTTCGCTCGAGTTCGCCGACCAGCGCGTCGTTGAGGAAAAGTTGCAGCGGGTATTCCGGTGCGACGTCACCGAGGTCGCGAACCTTGGCTTCCAGCGCACGTTCGCCGTCGCCATAGGTTTTGCATTCGACCTTCCCGGCCACGCTTTGCGCGCCGACAGATGTCAGCTTCGCCTCGTGTTCTTGAGCAATGCGTCTGATGGCCATGGTTGCGTCCAATGATTGGGTGGGTCTACCGGTGTCCGTCGACCAGAACCACGGCGACGCGGCAAGGTTCGGTGCCATTATTGACCCAGTTATGCAGAGTGCCGCGCTGCACGATAACGTCGCCGGCGTTCAAATGCACAGCACCGGTTTCCAGCTCCATCTCTATCGCGCCCGAGATGACGACAACATAATCTATTGTGTCTGTGCGGTGCATTTCGGCGACGCATCCGGGGGCGATCTCGATAACACGAAAGATCGTGCCGTTGGGTGGTGGCGGGCGGCCGATATCGCGGGCGCCTTCATCACGATCGCCGTCGAAACGCGCGGGGCTCTCGTCGGTTACCCAGATTAGCCGCGATTCATGGCCCGGCCGGCGGGAGACCGCGTTGGTCGCGGGCCCATCGATCCAATCAGTCGATTGCCCGGTGTCGGTTAATCCTGTGACGATGCGGCGTAAGTCCATGGAGGCTATCCTTGAATTCTTGGTTTCCCACGAAAATCTGGGCTGTCACAAAGGCTTTATGCGGATTCTATCGCCCAAGAAAGAACTAGATAAAATTTTATATATTAACCATGGTCGAGCCGGTCGCGGGGGCCTGGAATCTTTCGGTATGAATTCCGTTTTCGAATCAACGAGTCGGGCTCAATGAGCCTCAGCAGTGAGACTTCGCAGCGGGGGGGCGGAGGTCGGCGCCGTCGCCGGTGGCTGCTCCTGCCAATGTTTCTGCTCCTGGTCATTGCGGTCGTAGTGGGCGCTACATGGCATTGGCGGCTTACCCTCGCTGAACTTCTGCTCCCCAGCGCATTGGAACGGGCCGGAATCGAGTTGGCAGCCGTTACTGTAACGCGCCTGGATTTCGACGGTGCCGATTTGAACGGGGTGCATTTGGGGCCGTCCGGGACACAGTTCATTGCCGGCCTGGATATAGAATGGTCGATACGCGAACTTCTCGACCGGCGGGTTCGCACGGTTGGGGTCACAGGGGCCGATTTGCGGGTTGGTATCGGCGCCGACGGCAAGCCGGTGTTCGAGGGATTGTCACTGCCGCAGGGCAAAGACCGCGGCGCCGGTGGATTGATCTTTCCGAAAAATCTTCCGTTTGATCGGATAAATGTCGAGCAAAGTAGAATCTCGGTGGCCCTGCCTGATGGCCAAGCCGAGATCGGATTCGATGCCAGTGTCGAGGTGTCCAAGGGTTCTCTGACCGGCGACGTCGCCGCAACCTATTCGGCCGAAACCGCACGTGGCCAAGGCGCAGGCGCGGGACGTGCGTCGTTTGAATGGTCCGAGACCAAAGCGCCCAGCGTTGACGTTACACTGGAATTCGTGCGGTTCGTCACTGCACAGGCAACCGGCACTAATATACGGATCAACGGCAGCACCGATGGCGTACCCGCGCGGATACAGGATCTATCGTTTCGCGCCGACATGCGTGCCGCAACGATCGAGACGCCGCAGCTAATAGCGCGTGATATCGACCTGGCAGTCGAACTATCTGCCGGGGCATTAGAGATAAAGGGTAATGGGAGCGCTCTGAATTGGGCGGTCGCGCTATCGACGCGCCTGCATCCGTTCGACCTGTCCGCACCAGCTAGGTTTACGCTTAGCGGAAAGGGAGGGGCGGCTGTTATTGCAGAGCGCATTGAGAGCGTTGCGGCAAACGGCACCGCGACGATCGAGATCGTGGGCGAGATTGGCGATCCTGGCGCGCTGTTTGGGGCGCGCGATGAGATTGCCCGGCGTCCGTCGGCGCTGGCTGAGCATATAAGCGGCCGACTGAACCTCCAGACAGATATCCAACAATTTGGGTTCGTCGATAAGATTCAGACCGGCGCCATCGCGGGGACGGTCTCAGCCCGCTGGGCTGAAAATATCCTAGACGTGGATGTCGGCGAAAGTTTGCTGATCGAGAGCGTGAAGCTGGCGCCGCCCTTCAAGACTAAGGTAGCCGAGTTTTTGCCAGACGCATCGCCGTTCGACCTTATGGTGGCCGACGGCATGGGATCGCCGGCAACCGTTCGATTTAGCAAGAACAACAACGCAGTTGATGTGCGTGTCATTGGCGGAATCGATGTGACCTTGCCGGATGGCATGATCGGACTGGAGGCTGATGGTCGCGCGGTTGTTTCCGCAGTGGGCCTCGAGAACATGGATATTGCGGCGTTGAGCGCCGTATCGGCAGGGGTGCGAACCAAGTTCGGATCCGCCACCGGTGACGTTTTGATTACAGATCTTTCGATGGATGGCCAGAATGTCACGGGCGTCGCGGGCGGCGAAGTGTCGATCTCCGGTGTATCGATTCGCGGCTTGTCGGCCCGGCACGCGACCCTAAAAGTCGACGGCGAGTTTCGGGCAACGGCAGACGAGGCAAGTCTGGAGTTATCGCCGGGCGGGTCGGCCACGGCACGCGACTTGAAGGTAAGGGGTCGAAACTCGCTGCCCGGTATCACCCGCTTCCAATTGGGCGAGGGAGTCCACCGATTTGCATTAAACCGCCGGAATGGCCGCGTTTCGCTCGATACGCGCCTTTGTCCGGGTGAAGTGAAGGCGAATTCTTCGCGCGGTGGTATTGGCGTTTCCCATGGTGCGCTGGCGGTGTCGGGAACATGGCCAGGGCGGCTGAATTTTTCGGCAAAAAATGTGGATGTCGACCTGGATGCTGAGAGACGTGTCAGCCTTGATGGGGTGCGCGCGCGTGTGGAGGGCAAAACTTCGAATGCCGGCATTGCGATTTCGGTGAGCGATGCTCAGCCCGTCGTGCCCGGTCTCACGCTGCCGTCCTTCGATGCGACGGCAAATCTTAGGCGGCGTGGTCAGTCCCTAGATGGTGAGATGGAGGCCATCGCGGCCGGCGGACAACCGAGCGTGAAGGTGCGCGGGCGGCACAATCTAAAATCGGGTAAGGGCGAGGGCCAAATTGTCGAGGCGCGTTTGCGATTTGCGCCGGGCGTACTGCAGCCGGCTGATATCAACCCGGCGCTGGCCGGGGCTATGGAAAACGTGTTTGCCACATTCCTGCTGCAGGGGCCGATCGCGTGGGCCGGCGCCGGTGATTTGACGCCGAACCTGACCCTGACCATCGACGATCTGGCGGCGTCGACCGACAGCCTCGAACTTTCCGACGCGAAGGCGACCATTATGTTAACCGGCGCACCGGCGATCGAAACGCCACCGGGGCAAAAATTCACCGGCCAGTTACGGGTCGGCCGGTTAGAGCCGGTGCCGCTCGACGTGTCGTTCCAACTATTGCCGAGTCAGTCGGGCGGTGCCCCACGACTTGTTGTTGAACGTTTGGAGGCGCAGTTGACGGAAGGCCGCATGACGACCGATCGTTTCACGTTGACCCCACCCAGCATCGATACCGACGTTACTCTTCGATTGGAGGGCGCAGACTTGGCACGGGCATTCAAAGTTATTGGTGTCGCCGGGATTGGCGGCACCGGGAAGATTAGCGGCGAGATTCCGGTAAAGGTGCGCGGAAATCAGGTGGCGATTTCAGGCGGGCGGTTGGCGAATGATGGACCCGGTGAAGTGTTCTACGACATCGCGGCGCTGCCTCAAACCCTGATCGACCGGGACGATACGGTTACGCTTGTGCTGGAAGCCTTGTCGAATTTTGCCTATGACGAATTGCAGGCCGATCTGGATAAGGCCTTGGATGGTCCCGGTAGTCTGCGCCTGCGGTTGACCGGCGCCAATCCTGATGTGCTGGAAAATCATCCGTTCATTTTCAACATCAATCTCGAATCCAATTTCGACCGACTGGCGGCTCTGGTGCTTGAAGGATTGACCACCAGCCAAGGATTACTGCGGGCTTTGGCGCTGTCGGCGGGCGAAAATGTCGCCCCAGCCGAGCTGCCCTAATGTGCCTTGGTTTTGCCATGACCGGGCGGTATCTTGTGATGCGCGATGCTGTCGCCGAAGGAGACGCTGTTGTTACACGCCTATAAGACCAAAATTGCTACCGCGTTTCTCGGTTGCTTCATCTTGGCCGCCTGCACGCCGACCGTGCGTGTCGAGGCGCCGCGCGAACCGATTACGATTAATTTGAACATCAAGCTGGATGCCGATGTTCGTTTGAGAATCGAAGAAAAGGCTGAAGAAGATGTCCGCAACAATCCGATTTTCTAGTTTGGCGTCGAACCTCGCGTCAGGCGTATTTGGTCTCCGCCGCCGTTTACCAACCCGGTTGCCGTTCGGCTTGGCGGTTGGATTGTTTCTCACCGCCGCGCTTTTGCTGATACCGGCCGGAGTCGTGGCCCGTGCCGATGCGCTCGACGATGCGCGAGCACAGGGCGCCATCGGCGAGCGGTTCGACGGTTTCGCGGCCGTCCGTGACCCTGGCGCATCGCCTGATATACGCAAGCTGGTTGAAGATATTAATGCCAAGCGGCGCAAGCTCTACAACGATGTGTCCACGAAGGAAGGCACGACGATTGATGCTGTAGGCCGCATATATGCCCGCCAAATCGTCGGGATTGTACCAGCGGGTACGTGGATCTTGAACGAAAATGGCCAGTGGGTTCGTAAGTAGCGAGTCGGTTGCTGGGCGGTCCTTGTGCTGAAATCATTCTTGCTCTTGGCCGGATTGGCGACGATAGCGGTTGCCGATCTTTCGCCTGTTCTCGCATCCAAACATTCTGCGTTGGATGTAACCGGTAATTGGCAGCTCGACATTGAACAAAAGCGGCGGTGCCGCTGGCAGGGCCGTGTTCGTCTCGACCAAAATGGGGCGCAATTGACCGGCGGGGGCGAAGCCGTGGCTGCCAAGGGGCAGCGTTTTTGCCCCAACCTCAAAGGTGAAGTGGAAGGCAGTGTGAACGGTGCGCAGGTGAAGTTCGGGTTCGCTACTGGACGGCTTGGTACCGGCGAATTCGACGGCACCCTGGCGCCAGGTGGAGAAGTGCTCAGCGGAACCTGGTCAGCAGGCCGCGCTGTAGGAACATGGCGGGCGGAACGGGTGAACTAAAACACCGAAGTCACCCTAGCGCAGCATGGCTCCCATAAAATCGATTTTACCGACTTCCACGCCGCTATGGCGGATGATGTCGTAGGCAGTTGTCACGTGGAACATGAACTGGGGCAGCGCGAAGCGAAGCAGCAGGTCTGCGCCGGTGGGGAAATTCAGCACGGCAACGCGGGTCGGCTGATCGACCGGGTTGGTTTCGCTGGCGTCCAACTGGGCCGGGGTAAATCCATCGAGAAAGGCGCGGGTGCGGGCAATACGGGCGCGTAAATCATCGAAGCTGGCCTCTTCGTCTGCTTCCTCCAACAGATCGACTCCGGCTAGACGCGCCACTGCACCGCTGGAATGGATGCAAGCGCGTTGTACTTGCTGCACCAGGGTGAACATGTCGGGTGCAAGGCGTAGGCCGAGCACGTCTTCGGGGTCGGTGCCGGTCGCTGAACAATGGGCTTCGGCCTTGTCGAGGACCGTTGAAAGAGATTGTAAAAATTGATCGAATACCGGGACGGATATCTGATGCATGGACAACGGCATGGCGAACTCTCCCTGATTAATTTGAGTGCGAAACTGCCCAGGTTGTGTTGGTGCGTCAATGCGCTTGTCGGTTTGCGGCGTGGGTAGCCTATTCGCCCGACAACGCTTGACGCGGATCGTCGCGTTCCTCGCAGCCTTCGGGACAAAGTTTCTCCAGCAGGGCTAGCAACTCTTCGGCCTGAGCGCGGCGGTTGGTTTCCAGATAGAGCTCGCCCATATATTCCAGTGCGCCCTTGTGTTCGGGATCGAGGCGAAGTGCGCGCTGGTAGTTGCGCTCGGCGGAGTCGAAATTCTTGACCTTGCGGTAGCTGAAGCCGAGAAGGTTGTAGGCGTCGGCATTACGCGGGTCGGACGCGACGATATTGTTCAATACGCCGATGGCCGACCAATAGTCGGCGTTTTCGATACTGCCGCGCGCCTTGGTAAGTTCTGCCTGGAGACCAGCCGGTGTCAGCGTGTTGGAAACGCCGTCGGCGGCGAGAGCAGCATTCCAG
>JABDJY010000219.1 GCA_013003285.1 Alphaproteobacteria bacterium
GGTCGGGTTCACGCAGTCGAAGGTGTCGATGCCCTTCGCCGCGCCGTCCCAAATGTCGGCCACCCCGCCGATACCTAGCAGATGGATCGGGCGCGGTGCCGGCGTGGCGGCGTTCAGCGGTCCCATCGCCATGCCGACAACGCCTTCCAGCTCGAAGCTATCGCTGCCCAAACAGCCGCCGACCGCATAGCCGAAATAAGGTTGGCTGGCGGTAAATTCGGCGCTTTCGCGACGCAGATCATCGTACACGCCACCCTGCACGATGCCATAAAGCGCCTGCGGCCCGGCCGATCCTTCCGCCGCGCGGGCGAATTCGGCGACGCTGCGTTCGGCCCAGCGATGGGTCAGCACCATGGAGTTGGCGGTATAGTCGCGGCCCACCTCGTAGGGCGAGCATTCGTCGAGCACCAGAATGATATCGGCGCCCAGCTGACGTTGCACCTGGATCGCATCTTCCGGCGATAATTTATGGGTGCTGCCGTCGATATAGGAGCGGAAGACGGCGCCCTCTTCCTCGATCTTCAACAGCATTTTGGGCCGTTCGGATTTGCGGTTGCCTTTAATTTCCGCCGAGGCCGAGCCGCCGCCCAGGGAGAAAATCTGAAAGCCGCCGGAATCGGTCAGCATGGGGCCGTCCCAGCCCATCATCTTGTGCAGACCGCCCTGTCGGGCCACCGCCGCGCCGCCGGGTTGCAGCATCAGATGATAGGTGTTGCCGAGAATGATTTGCGTCGCTTCGGCGCGCATCTGGTCCGGCGTGACGCCGCGAATGGCGCCGCGTGTGGCGCAGAACACGAAGGCCGGCGTCTCGATCGTCCCATGGGGGGTTTGCAACTGGCCGACCCGCGCCGCGTCGGGCCACGCCGGATCGCCGGTGGTTTTATGCTCAACGGTAAAGGCGAAGCCGGGATAATCGGCCATCACAAAGTCACTCATCAGTTAGCGGCGTAATGATATAGCGCGACAGCAGCAAAAAAGCCCGCGCGATGCGGGCTTTGAGGTACGCGGCCAATTTGGCCTGGATTGTTTGCGGGAGCCTAAGCCTCGGCGGTGGCTTTCACCAACTGCTTTTTCATGCTGCGCAATTCCGGCGGCAGCTTGGCCGCGGCGGTGCTTTGCAGATAGGCGTCCAAGCCCCCCTTATGTTCGATCGTGCGGGCTGCGGCCGTGGTGAGGCGCATGCGGATCGACTTGTTGAGGGCTTCGCTATAGAGCGACATGGGCTGGAGGTTCGGCAAAAACCGGCGGCGCGACTTATTGTGCGCGTGGCTGACATTGTTGCCGGCCATTACACCTTTACCGGTCACACTGCATCGACGTGCCATGAAACTTCTCCAAAATCGGATCGAGCCGGGTTGCCCGGCAATTGAGCGGCGGTCTTAGCCGACCCTGTTTAGCCGGTCAAGTCCCTATAATTGCGGGCAAAGTCCCCGCCGCGCCTACTCCGCCTGGCGAAACGCCGCCAGCAACGCCTGCGCCGCCGCCGCGGGGGTCAGCGATCCGGCTTCGACCTGCGCCTCGAGCTCGGAAATTCGCGCATCGACCGCCGGATTCGCTCGGAAACTGGCCAATAAACTGTCATCCACCTCGCGCCACATCCAGGTTCGGGCCTGCTGGGCGCGGCGATCCTCGAACGCGCTTTCGGCCGTCATGGCGGCGCGATAGTCCTCGACGATCTGCCAAATATCGCCAATTCCGGTGCCCTCCAGCGCCGAGCAAGTGACCACCCGCGAGGTCCAATAGGGCGTCGCCGGGCGCAGCAGGTGCAGCGCGTTGGCATATTCGCCCGCCACCCGGCCGGCGGCATCGATCAGATCGCCATCGGCCTTGTTGACGATCACCAGATCGGCCAGCTCGACGATGCCGCGTTTCAAGCCCTGCAGCTCGTCGCCGCTGCCCGGCAGCAACAGCAGCAAAAACATATCGACCATATCGGCCACCGCTGTTTCCGACTGCCCCACCCCAACCGTCTCGATCAGCACCACGTCGAAGCCGGCGGCCTCGCAGGCCAGCATGGCTTCGCGGGTGCGCCGCGCTACGCCGCCCTGGGTGCCGGCCGTCGGGGTCGGCCGGATGAAGGCCTGCGGCGACTGGGCCAACTGCTCCATGCGGGTCTTGTCGCCGAGGATCGAGCCGCCGCTGATCTGCGAGGAGGGATCAACGGCCAGCACCGCAACCCGTTTGCCGGCGTCGATCAGATGTTGGCCGAAACTCTCGATGAAGGTGGATTTCCCCACCCCGGGTACGCCGGAGATACCGAGCCGGATCGACTGGCCGGTGTGGGGTAGCAGCGCCTCCAACAGGGATTCCGCCGCGCGGCGATGATCGTCGCGGGTGGACTCGATCAGGGTGATCGCCTGGGCCAAGGCCCGGCGGTCGCCGGCACAAACTTGTTCAGCCAGTTCCATGGCCTTATCCATACCGCTTTGCCGATGTCATCGCTACGGCGCTTTCGCCGGCTTACCGGTGACCGGCGAGGACAGCACGACAGATGTATCGGCGGTACCGAAGCGGCGGAACCGCGCGATCACATCCTCCAGCTCAGCTACCGAGGTCACCGCCAGACGTATCAGGAAACAATCCTCGCCGGTGATATGGTGGCATTCGATCACCGCGTCGAGCGAGGCGCACAGTGCGATCACCCGCTGGTAGCTGGTCGCCGAGGTGGTCAGCCGCAAATACGCACCCAAGGGCCGGCCCAGCCGGGCGCGGTCGACACTCGCCTGATAGCCGGTGATCGCCCCGCTCTCTTCCAGCCGCCGCACTCGCTCGGCCACCGCCGGGGTCGACATGCCGACCCGCCGCGCCAGCTCACTGAAGGATAAACGCGCATCGGCCTGCAACTCGCGCAGCAAGCGCCAGGCAGTTTGATCTACCCGGCTTTCCGTTCGTAAACCGTCTTCCACCATGACCATCCAAACCTAACGGATTTTCTTGTATATCATACTGATATTAATGTATTTACCATTTAATAATAACATACGTAATTAATATATTCAGATTGCCTACCGAACCGCAACAGCGCTTCTGATCGACCTAACGATCGGCATATCCAGGCGATCAAAGACCCATCCACCAAACCCGTAACGTTCCATTAACAAATCGGGCGCTACCCTCCCGCATCTGCGACCAACGAACCCATGGGACAAGGATCGCCATGTTTCGTTCTTTTTTTCCCTGCGCCTTTACGCTCGCCCTGGCCGGATGCGCCGCTTCGGGTTTAAGCCAAGCCGAGTGCCACACCGCCGACTGGCGGGCGATCGGCTATGAGGACGGTAGCCAGGGAAAGAACACGGCGGCGCTGGGTGAATATCGCCAGAGCTGCGCCGAACACGGCGTAACTCCCAACTTCGAAGCCTATATGGACGGCCATGGCAGTGGCGTTGCGTTATTTTGCCGGCCCCAAAACGGTTTCCAGCTTGGCGCCCGCGGATATCGCTATGGCGGCGTGTGCCCGGCGGATCTCGAGCAGACATTCCTCACCGCGCACGCCGATGGATTAGGCCTGCACCAGCGGCGCACGACGGTCGATCGACTGAACAAGAAAATCAAACGCCAGCACAGGCGGTCGCAGAAAACCGAAAAGTTGATGGCCGAAAAAACCGCGGCGCTAATCTCGCCCCAGACCCTGGCGCCGCAGCGCCTGACCATCGGTGTCGAACTCAAACAACTCACGCAAGAGCGTGTCGAACTGGAGCGGTCAATTAGCCAGCTTGAGGTCGATCTCGACCATGCGGAGCAAGACTACCAAGAGTATCGCGAAAGCCTCGAACGCCGCTGACGGCACACCGGGTCCGACCAGCCGTGGACTGCGAAGCGTGGCACTATAAACAGCCACAACTTCGCCCTGCCTGCCTGCGTATGTCGGCGTTGATGCTCAGCGACGCCCAGGAGCAATATTATCCACACTAAAGAAAGTAATTAAAAATCAGAACGTTCCTTTACTTTCCTTAATGGGATAATTAACCATATTTACTATCATAATACATAAAATACACTCTAGTTTCCGTGGATTTCCTTAACGCACCGCCATAGACTATTCCCTGGGGGCCAGTCCGGCTTTAATAAAATCTATCGGGATCATGTCATGCGCGTTAGTTACATTCTTCAAGCGGCGTCGATCGGCGCCGCCATATCTCTTTTCTTGGCTTCACCAGCAATATCACAGCAACGAGAATTCGGACTCGGCCAGCCCAGCGCGGTCGGCGATCTTCCGGCTGGTTCATTCAAATCGGCCCTCGAAGGGTTACCCCCGACGGCGCGCGGCCGGGCCCTGGGCATTCTGCGACGCAGTACTGTCCCTGTAGAAGATCTGGAGTTCATGCGCGTCAGCCCCCGCGGCGACCTCTTTTTCGAAGACCCGGCCTTTGAAGCCGATGGTGATCTCGACGAAATCGTCCCCCCGGCCGAAATCTCCGAGGCCAACGTCTTTCTGCTGCACAGCAAACCCGGTGCGGCGAACATTCTCTATCTCGATTTCGACGGCCACGACGTCACCGGCACGGTCTGGAATGACAACGCAGGTGTAAGCGTCCTCAATATGCGGCCCTATTCGACCGATAGCGATTACGCCAATTTCTCGACCTCCGAGATTGACCGCATCGCCGAATCCTGGCGCCGCGTCGCGGAAGATTTCGCGCCATTTGACATCGATGTGACGACCGAAGATCCGGGCGCCTCCGGCTCGAATGTCGGACACATTCTGGTCACCCAAAAGCAAGATGCCAGCGGTGACTATATTTATAATTGTAGCTGCGGCGGCGTTGCTTACTACAACGGCTTCGGCAGCTCATACCTGTCGCCGGGGCTCGTCTTCAACACTAGCCTGACCGGCGTTGCCGAGGCCGCCTCCCATGAGTTCGGCCACAATCTGAACCTCAACCATGATGGCACCAGCGGCAGTTCATACTATTCGGGCCATGGTTCGGGCGCGGTTAGCTGGGGCCCCATTATGGGTGCCAGCTACAACCGAAACGTCACCCAATTCAGTAAGGGCGAATATTCCGGCGCCAACAACCAGCAGGACGATCTGGCCATCATCGCCGGTGAACTTTCCTATCGCGTTGACGACCACGAAGATTCGATTCTCGGCCTCGCCACGCCTTTATTGATCACCGGCGGCACCAATGTTGTCAGCTTCGGGCGCGTTTCAGACCCAAGCGCCACGGATCTCGCCAACCGGGGCATCATCGAAGACCGCAACGACTTCGATCTCTTCTCCATGAACGTGGGAACCGGCACGATCAACCTGACGATCTCGCCGGCGCATCTCGAGAATTATACCGGCAGCTATAGCTCGAACCTCGACATCGAGGCGCGCCTGCTTGATGAGTTCGGTAACGTGGTACAAACCAGCAGTCCGGATACCGATACAAGCGCCACGATCAATTACAATGTAACGATCGCCGGCGCCTACTATCTAGAGATCAATGGTGTTGGGCGCGGCGCGGTTCTGAGCGACGGTTATACCGATTACGCAAGTGTCGGCGAGTTCTTCATCAACGGCACCGTACCGCCGGACACGGTCATCACCGACCCGCCCGTCGCGCCGGCCGATTTGACCGCGACCCTGGTCAACGACGTCAATATCGAACTCAATTGGACCGACCCGGCGAGCCCCGCAGAGGCGGATGAGGACGGCTATCGTGTGCGTCGTTCGGTAGACGGCGGTCCCTTCGTACTCCGCGCCACGCTGGCCCGCGACAGCAATTTCTTTGCCGACAATAACCTCGCCAACGGCGACTACGCCTACCAGTTGGAGGTCTTCAACAGTGTCGACACGGCGTTATCGCCGCAGACCGCTCCCATCAGCATCGATGCACCGTCCGTCGCGGTGGCCACCAGCGAAGCCACCACATCGGGTTCGATCCTGTCGGGCAGCTATGTCAGCACGCAGAATGCCTCGGGGTCGGAAACTCTGGTCGAACAGCACAGCGGTGGTAAACCGCAAAACCGCCGGTCCTATCTCGACCATACTTGGACCGTAACGGGCGTAGTTCCCGGTGCGACTGTCGACCTTGAAGTTCGCGCTTCGGCGCCGTCGAACAGCGAGAATGAGGACTTTGACTTCACTTATTCTGTGAATAACGGCCCTTGGCTCGACCTCGGAACAGTGCCTGGCGGTGGCACCGCGATTATGTCGGCATCGCTGCCGCCTTCCACCAGCGGGTCGGTACGCATCAAAGTCGTCGATAGCGACCCGAACACCGTCGGCAATAAAAACACCGACACCGTGTCGGTTCAGGAAATAAGCATCACCTCTGGCGGCGACGCCGGCAATCAGCCGCCGTTCGTCACCATCGTGGCCCCGGCGGATGGAACCCTAGTGATGCTCGGCGAAGAGACTTTCTTTGAGGGAACCGCTGACGACGAAGATGGCGACCTGAAGGGTTCATTGACCTGGACATCAGACCTCGTCGGACCAATCGGCAATGGCGCCAATCCTTCGGCTGTTCTAACCCTGGGTACACATACCGTGACAGCAAGCGTTGACGACAGCGCGGCGCAAACCGGAGATGACTCGATTACCGTTACGGTAAGCGATACGCCGCAATCGACAACAATGGCGATTTCCGATCTCGACGGCGCAAGTGCGCCGGCGGGTCGAGGCGGCAAGTGGCAGGCCACGGTCAGCGCAACGGTGCTCGACAATCTCGGGAACCCCGTCTCCGGCGCAACAGTGTCGGGTTCGTGGTCGAGCGGCGCAAGTGGGTCTGGATCCTGCCTGACCGATGCCTCGGGCAGCTGTGACATCTCCAAAGGCGGACTGAAGAGTAACGCGTCCTCCGCCAGGTTCACGGTGACGGGTATCAGTCACGCGTCGTTGTCCTACAATTCGAGCGCCAATGACGACCCGGACACCGATAGCGACGGCACGGTCATCACGGTGGCCGCGCCCTAAACCGGGCAGCCTGTCACCCAAACACCGAACAACTGACGGGGTCGCCGCTATTAGCGTCGGCGACCCCGTCGCGATTCCAATTGACCTTCTAGAGTGCCGATAACCTACTTGCTGTAGCGGTCGATCGCCCGTGACATCAGCATATAGGCCTTGCCGACATCGGCGGTGAGCAGGCTGGCGCTCAGCAAATCGTCAG
Source organism: Alphaproteobacteria bacterium (assembly GCA_013003285.1). GTDB lineage: Bacteria > Pseudomonadota > Alphaproteobacteria > UBA6615 > UBA6615 > JABDJY01. Next base: position 7,098 of record JABDJY010000219.1, read on the forward strand.
GGTCGGCGTCCCCGGCCTGGCCGAGCAGTCGCTCGAACTCGCGCATATAGCGCATGGCGACGGCGCGGAATTCATCGTCTTCTTCGAACAGTTCGCGCACCCGGGCGATGGCCACCGGGTCCTTGGCACGGCCGGCGATGCGGCGCACCGCGATCATGGCGTCGCCCTTGCCGTAGCGTTTGATAATGTCGGGCGCCAGCGCGCCCTCGAAGGCCCGGTCGAGATCGATGCCGACGGAGCCCAGCGTATCGAGCACCTGGTTCACTGTGCGCATATAGATGCCGCGTGAGCCGTCCGCCTGGGCGGCGCGCAGCTCTTCGGCCTTATGGGTCGCCTCGTTCGAGGCTTCGATCAGCGCATGCTCGTGCATGCGGAAGGTCGCCGCCACGCTCTCCGCCTTCTGGCTGACCTGATCGAGCGAGGATTGCATGTCGCGGGCCTGTTCGCGCAGCGCGTCGCGCAGGCCGTCGACGCGATGTTCCATACGGTCGGACGCGCCGGACATATCGCCGACATGGCGGTCGAGCGATTGCATGGTGGCATCGACGCGTGCTACCGCGCTCTCGCCCACATCGCGTAGGGTCTCGGCTCGCGCGACCAGCGTATCGCCGAGCTCGCGCCAGCGCGCGATCAGCCCGTCGACGGTCTCGCCCACCTCGCGGCTTTTGCCCGACAGGGTCTCGCTGGTTTCGGCCGCGGTACGCCGCATGGCTGCCGTGCTGGAGGCGAGATCCTCGCGGCGGCTGCGCAGAACTTCCGCCACTTCGCTCATGGCTTCGGTCGAGGCCTGGGTTGCGTCTTCCAGCAGATTGGATTCCTGTTGGATGGCGTTGCGCACATCCGATAACTGGTTGAAGGCCTCTTCAGCGGCGCCGCGCAAGGTCTCGGTATGGGTGGTGAGGGTCTCGCCGATGGCGCCGGCGCGCGCACTGGCATTGTCGCTGATACGGCCCAGCTCCTGGGCCTGATGACGGAGCGCCTCGCGCGCTTCGTTGGCCGAGGTGGCCGCAGCCTGAGATGTTTCACGGACCATATCGGCACCGGCCGCCAGCGCCAGGCGCGCATCTTCGGCCAGGCTTTCCGCCGTCGTCACCGTTTCGGTAATGGCCTCGCGGTCGGTAGCCAGATGCTCGCGCAGGCGGCGCAACTGCGCGGTCGCCCGCTCGGTCGTCTCGTCCAGGGTGCGCTCGCCCTCCTCGATGGTCACCATGACGCTGCGTAGGCGACGCTCGGCGCCGTCGGCCACCGCCTCCAGCCCATCCTGCTGCGCCGCCAGCCCGTCGCGCGCCTGCTGCGCGCGTTGAGCCGCGGCCTCCAGGGCGGTCTCGATGGCGGCGACATGCTCGCGCATGGCCATCCGCATATCGCTGCTCGACACGGTGGTGCGCCCAACCGCTTCGTCGAGCCCGGTCGCCCCCTCGCGCAGGGTATCGGCGATTTGTTCGGCGTCGGCCACCGCATCGCGCGCCGCGCTGGCCAAGGTCGCCGCTTCGGTGCGGAATATGGCGGCGATGGCCCGGCTCTTTTCCTCCGCGATATCGCCGGACGCCGTCAGATTGGTGGCCATTTGCTGCAACCGTTCGCCGATCTCGGCGACCTGGGTGGCGTTGGCGCGCGCCGCGCGGCTGAGCTCCTGCGCCTGATCCTGGAACGAAGCTGAAATCGCGCCGCTGCGCGTCTGGGTTTCGACGACGACGGTCTCGAGGCGCTCGGTCGCGCCCTCGAGCACGGCAGCGACTGTCTGGGAAGTCTTGTTGGCTTTTTCCGCCGCAACGGTCGAGACCTGCAGGATTTGGCCCGAGACGTTGCTGGCGACCGTTTCGAACGCCGCGCCGGCATCGACGACTTTCTGTGCCAAATCCGTCGTTAACGTATCGGCATGCGCGGCGGCGCCGGCAGTGATCTGCTCGATGCGCGCCGCCGCCCTGTCGGCCGCCGCAGAAAACAATTCGCCGGCTTCGGCAGCCCGCTCGTCGAGCTGCACCACCAAGTTTTGGGCGCGCTCCAATGCCACATCGGTGGCCTGCGCAATGGCGCCGGCGGCCTGGCTGCCGGCGTCGCTGACGACAATGCCGGCGTCGTTGGCCTGGCGCGCCAGCGCGTCGGCCACGTCGCTAGTCCGCGCAACGATCTGGCCGGCCGCGGCCTGAATACGTTTGGCCGCGTCATTGCTGGACTCACTGACGCCGGAAAGCGTCGAGGCCACCGAACTCTGGAACACCGTCTCAATCGAGGCGACCTGCTGGCGAATCAGCTCTGTTAGCTCGCGCACATTCTCGCCGGCCCGCTGGGACGCTTTGTCGACCGCTGCGGCCTGCTCGCCGCCGGCGCCGCGAATCTCCTCAAGCGTTTCCAACGCCTTGCGCAGGTTCAGGTTAGGGCCTCGGCGTGCATGGACAGCGAACGGCCCGCGGCGCTGGAATTTTCGACCGCCGTATCGGCAGCCGTCGACAGGGTTTTCACCCGCGTATTGAAATCGTCACCGAGTTGCTGCAACTGGAGTCGCGAATTTTCCACCGCCTCCGCGGAAGCCTCCGACATGGCCTCGACGCGCTCTGTGAATTCCGTGCCAAGCTGATCCAACTGGGCGCGTGACTGATCGATGGTTCGCTGCAAGATCGCCGCGTAACCGCGCATTTCCTCGCCCAAATCCACCAGGCCGGCCTCAGCCTCGGCTTGTGGCATCGCCAGGCGCGCCACTTGGGCCTCCAGCTGTGCCACCGTTTCACGGGTCCGCAGGCTGTTGGCAAACATCGACATGAGGGCGAAAAACACCGCCGGTGGCGCGATAAACCCGGCAACGATGCCGCCAATCTGGTCGGCCAACAACAGGGGTAAGTTGTTCCATCCAATCGATCGACCGACAAACCAGGCAAAGAGCCCGACCCAAACCGCGCTAAGGAGGATCGGCACGAATATCAAACCACGTACGCGCCGCGGTGTTTCGACGGGTGGCTTACCCAGTTCGTACACACCGTTGTTAGCACGCAGGAAGTTCATGGCGTCACGCGGCCTGTTGTCGCCGTTGTTTGATGAGGTCGATGATTTCATTGGCGGCGGCGGGGATATTGGTGCCCGGCCCATAGATCGCCGAAACGCCCTTCTCGTGCAGGAACTCATAGTCCTGCGGCGGAATAACGCCGCCACATATAACGAGGGTATTGCCGGCGCCAGCGTCGCGCAGTGCGTCGACAAGCTGCGGTACCAGGGTCTTATGACCCGCGGCCTGGCTCGACACGCCGACCACATGGACGTCGTTTTCGATCGCCTGCTGCGCTGCTTCCGCCGGCGTGGCAAAGAGCGGTCCGATATCCACATCGAAGCCGATATCGGCAAACGCCGTGGCGAT
>JABDJY010000223.1 GCA_013003285.1 Alphaproteobacteria bacterium
ATACCCCACCTTCGCGCAGAACGCGCGCGCGCGCCGGATCGCGGCGAATGACAATCTGTTGCGAAATGTCAAATGATTGCAGCGCGATTGCCAGCCGGACGAAAAATGCTTCTGCCCCACCAACTTCGGCCCCCGCCATGGTTTGCATAAGACGCAAAGTTCAGTCGTCCTCGTAGCGCGCTTTGAGATAGCTTAAAATTGGATACAAGCCGGCCATCAAAGCAATTAAAAAACCGTAGGCGCCTTCACGATATCCGCGCCGCGAAACATAACATTTCCAGAACCGCGAAAATATCCGGCGCACATTTCGCCCGAACGTGCCTATGTCGCCACTCGCACGCAAGTCCGAAGCACGTGCCGTTGTATAGCGATCCAAGCGGTGAAGCATGTCGGAAATATCGTCATCGACATAATGCGCCATCGGCGCGGTCAATGTTCCCTTTATCCCCTTGAGTTCGAGCCGCGGATGAACCCGCTGATCGCCCCACTTCTTTGCCGGACCGTCCGTACTCTTGGCAAATAATCGCACAGTCGCGCTCACACCCCATGACGCGCCCCAGCCGTACTTAACCAGCCGGTCGCCAATATAATTATCAAACGGGATGAGGAAATGGCCATAGGGGGCGGTCGCTATGGTCGTCCGTATTTCTTCGGCCAATTGCGGCGTAACGCGCTCATCTGCATCCACTTCAATGATCCAATCGCCGGTGCAGGCATCGATTCCGGCATTGCGCCGCGGTCCCTCGAGTTCCCAGGCGCCTTCGATAAGCTTAGCGCCCTGCCCTTCCGCGATGGCCTTCGACCCGTCGGTGCAACGATCGAGAACCACCACAATTTCGTCGGCAAACTTCACCGCTTCCAAGCACGCTGCCAGGTGCGCCTCCTCGTTATGCACCACGAGGAGCGCCGACAGGCGCGGCGATGATGGGGAACTCGCGGTCATTGAGCGGCTATCTGTTCGCATTGCTTCCACAAAGCGGTCGCGGCGGTCACAACCGAATCAACGGAAAGGGATTCCATCATGGTGTCGGCGTTTCGATGGTCATAGCCTGGCCCCCCAACCAATTCGTCGTAGGCTTTCTCGGTCCGTACCGCCACGGCACGGTCGCCCCAGGGCCGGTAATGTTCGGTTCGGCTCGGCCCGAACAGACCCACCGTGGGGATATCCGCAGCCGCGGCCATATGCATCAATCCGGAATCGTTGCCGACGAAGAGCGCGCACCGTTTAAGGCACGCCGCCACGGTAGGCAAATCCTCCGTTCCAACAAGATTTATCCGCCGCTCCGGCGGTATGGCATCGAACAGGTCGGCCGCGGCAGATATTTCTCCGGGTCCGCCCAAAATTGCCACCCTAGCATTCGGCAAAATTCCACCCTTTGCCGGATCGGCATTGGTCAGGCGCTCAACCAGATCGACGAAGCGCGCGCCAGGCCAAATTTTGCCGCGCCAGTTTGCCGTCGGCGCAATGGCAAGAACCGGCCCACCCTCGGGAATGAGCTGACCGGCACGGTCACGATGTTGATCAAGGATCCAGAGGCACGGCGCGGGAGGCGTCTCCGCCAGTCCGAGGGTGCGCGCAAGCGACACCACCCGATGCTCGCCAGCGTCGGCGGCAGGACGCGATACGAACCGGCGGTTTGCCCATACCGTCCAGGGAATGACCGAACGCCGGAGATCTACAATCTGGTCCCATCGTGTCCCCACCACTTCAAGCCAAACATCCAGCCAGTGGCCCGACACGGGTTTTTTCACAATCGGGATGACCCGTTCAAGATTGGGGACGCCCGCATACAAAGGCGCGGCCACGGCGCCGCAAGCGATGGTAATCCGGCTGTGCGGATAAGTAGCGCTCAAATGCTGCACCAGTCCGGACGACAGCACGGCGTCGCCAATTCGGGTGGGTCCGATAAATAGTATTTTCATCGCAAAAAGCTTATACGCGTGCGACTCCGAGCCGACCAGCATGTGGCGTATCGTTAGGTCAGCGGCTTGCTTTTTGGCCACCAACCGTCCATTTCCGACTCAATGGCAATCGGCCCACCATAGCGCCCGAAGCAGGATAGGATTATCAGATGAGCAATGCTGGTTTCGTGAGGCTAGACCGGGGGTTGGTGTCGGTGACCGGTGCCGATAGCCGGACGTTTCTGCAGGGCCTGATTTCGCAGAATATAGACGCGGTCTCGCCGACCCAGGCCGCCTATGGCGCGTTTCTGACGCCCCAGGGCAAGTATTTGCACGATTTCTGCCTGGCCGAGATTGGCGACCGGATCATCCTCGACGGCGAGCACGCGCGGGACGACGAACTCATAGCGCGCCTCAAACGGTTCAAACTGCGCGCCAAGGTCGAGCTTGTATCAGCTGACGATCTCGCTGTTTTCGCCGTCTTCGGACAGGACGCTACAAATGCACTGGAATTGCCGGACACGCCCGGCGCTGCGCGGCAGATCGGTAACGGCGTCGCGTTCGTCGACCCACGGTCGGCCGCCCTTGGATGCCGGCTGATCCTGCCCACTGCCGATGCCGCGGCGATACTGGCCGAGCTTTCGATCACCGAGGCGCCGCTTGAAGACTATGAGACCTTACGCATTCGCTATGCGATTCCCGACGGAACGCGGGATATGGATGTCGAGAAATCGACCCTGCTCGAGAGTAATTTCGAGGCGCTCAATGGAATCGACTGGGAAAAGGGCTGCTATATCGGCCAGGAAGTCACCGCGCGAACGAAGTATCGCGGCCTCCTCAAACGCCAGTTGGTCCCGGTATCGGTCGATGGAGACGCCCCGGCTCCGGGTAGTGCGGTATGCACCGGCGGTAAACAGGTCGGCGAAATTCGCTCGATTCACGGCCGCGTTGCCCTGGCTTCGCTACGGCTGGACGCGTTGGAGAGCGCCGATTTAACGGCGGATGGCGCTACTATTTCACCCCTTTCCGGCGACTGAATTCGTTGGGCGTAAAATCTACCGGGTTTGGTTAACAATCCCCTAAGGCCCTGATATTAGTGAAAACTAGAATTGCGTAATTTGCATGGCTTGTTAATTGATTAGTATCTCTTGCTGACCCATATGTTGCAGTGCACACAGGCACTAACCAGCACGAGAGGCTACGATGACAAACGAAAGCAAATATCAGAGCGAGTTGGACATTATCCGCCAGGCGGAACAGGAACGCAGCAAGGCTATTGGGGACTTCTTCACCCAGCTGTTCAGCCGTCACGAGAGCGCCAACCTGCCGATCAACCCGATCCCCGCCGAGTAATCACCGCCCCACCAGGGCGAACTCAGCACACAAAAAAGGCCGTGCCCGGAAACCCAGACACGGCCTTTTTGTCATTGACGCCAAGGCGCTAACGAGCCCGGCGTAACCTATCTAGTCCTTGGACGCTGTCGCCGCCTGCGCCGCGGCAAGGCGGGCGATCGGCACCCGGTAAGGCGAGCAGGATACATAGTCGAGGCCGACACGATCGCAAAAGCGCACTGATGCCGGATCGCCGCCATGTTCACCACAGATGCCCAACTTGATATCGGGGCGCGTGGCCCGGCCCCGCTCCACGGCGATCGAGATCAACTCGCCCACCCCATCGACATCAATGCTAACGAAGGGGTCAACTTCAAGAATGCCATAATGCTGGTAATCGGGCAGGAAACTCGCCGCATCGTCGCGGCTGATGCCGAAGGTGGTCTGGGTCAGATCGTTGGTGCCAAAGCTGAAAAACTCGGCCGGCTCCGCCAACTCATTGGCCCGCAATGCCGCCCGGGGTAATTCGATCATGGTGCCGATCGAGTATTCCACGTTGCGCCCTGCTTCTTCGAAAACGGCTACGGCAACGGCGTCGATTTTATCCTTGAGAATATCCAGCTCGCGTTTGGTCGCCGCCAACGGAATCATGATTTCCGGAATAACCGAACCGTCCGGCTCCGAGGCAATCGCAAGGGCCGCTTCGAATATGGCGCGGGCCTGCATTTCATATATCTCGGGAAAACTAATCCCCAGCCGGCAGCCGCGATGGCCGAGCATGGGGTTGGATTCGTGCAAGCGCGCGACCGTTTCCTGCATCTCTTTCGGATTCTTGCCCGAGGCCTTCGCCACCTCGGCAATTTCGGATTCCGTATGGGGCAGGAACTCGTGCAACGGCGGGTCGAGCAACCGAATGGTAACCGGCAGGCCCGACATGATGCGGAACAGCTCGATGAAATCGTCCCGCTGGAACGGCAATAGCTCTTCCAACGCAGCCCGGCGACCAGCCTCATTGCCGGCCATGATCATTTGCCGGACGGCGATGATCCGGGCGGGATCGAAAAACATATGCTCGGTGCGACACAGGCCGATGCCTTCGGCGCCGAACTCGCGCGCCATGCGCGCATCGGCCGGGGTTTCCGCATTGGTGCGCACTTTCATGCGGCGCAGATCATCGGCCCATTCCATCAACGCGGCGAAACCGCCCGACACTTCCGGCTCGATGGTCGGCACAAGGCCTTCAATAACCTCACCCGCCGCACCATCGATCGTGACCAGATCGCCGGCGGCGAAGTTGCGGCCACCGATCGACATGGTGCCGGCGGCGTAATCGATGCTGATCTCGCCGGCCCCGGCAACGCAGGGCCGTCCCATGCCGCGCGCCACGACGGCGGCGTGGCTGGTCATGCCGCCCCGCGTGGTCAGAACGCCCCGGGCGGCATGCATGCCGTGAATATCTTCCGGGCTGGTTTCGATACGCACCAGAATGACGTCTTCGCCCTTATGCGCCATGTCTTCGGCGGTGTCGGCGCTGAACACGATCTTGCCCGACGCCGCCCCCGGCGACGCCGGCAGTGCGCGCGTTAACACGTTACGCGCCGCATCGGGATCGAGGCGTGGGTGCAAAAGCTGCTCCAACTGGCCGGGATCGACCCGGTTGATCGCCTCGACTTTGTTGATCAACCCCTCCTCGACCATTTCCACGGCGATGCGGACGGCGGCCGCGGCGGTACGTTTGCCCGCTCGCGTTTGCAGCATATAGAGCTTGCCCTGCTGCACGGTGAACTCGATGTCCTGCATGTCCTTGTAATGGATCTCGAGTAGCTGGCGGACATCGTCAAGCTGGCCGAACACCTCCGGCATCACCTCTTCCATGGCCGACAGGTTCGAACCGTTACGCTCCTTACCGGCAAGCGTGAGATGCTGCGGCGTGCGGATACCGGCCACCACGTCTTCGCCCTGGGCGTTGACCAGATACTCGCCGTAGAACATGTTCTCGCCGGTCGACGGATCGCGCGTGAAGGCGACACCGGTGGCACAATCGTCGCCCATATTGCCGAACACCATGGCCTGAATATTGACCGCCGTGCCCCATTCCGACGGAATGCTGTTGAGCCGCCGGTAGGTGATGGCGCGCTGGTTCATCCACGACCCAAAAACGGCACTGATGGCCCCCCAAAGCTGTTCCTTCGGATCTTGCGGGAAGGGCTGGCCCAGCTCTCGCTCGACGATCTTTTTGTATTCCGCTGCGACGCCGCGCATGTCGTCGGCGCTCAGATCGGTGTCGAGGATGACGCCACGATCGAGCTTGGCCTGCTCCAGGGTTTCGTCGAAAAGGTAATGGTCAACGCCCAGCACCACATCGCCAAACATCTGAATGAACCGGCGGTAGCTGTCATAGGCGAAACGCGCATCGCCGGAGCGCACCGCCAAACCCTCGGCCGTGACATCGTTGAGGCCAAGGTTGAGGACGGTATCCATCATGCCCGGCATCGAGGCCCGCGAGCCGGAGCGCACCGAAACCAGAAGCGGGTTGTCGGCGTCGCCAAACTTGGCGCCGACATGCTTTTCGATTCGGGCGATTTCGACATCCACCACTTCGCTCAGATCATCGGGATAGACGTTGTCGTGGTCGTAATAATAAGTGCAGACATCGGTCGAGATGGTGAAGCCCGGCGGCACCGGGAGACCCATATTGCTCATCTCGGCTAGATTAGCGCCCTTGCCGCCGAGCAAATTGCGCATCTCGGCTTTGCCATCGGAGCCGCCAGCGCCGAAACTGTAAACCCACTTGGTCATGGTCTTCCCCATGGTTGAACTATCAGCCTTCGATTTTTGAGAAGTCAGCGACATTATCCATTACCTGCTGAATGTGAGCGAGGAGGCGCAACCGGTTACGCCGAATATCGGCATCGTCAACGTTCACGGTGACGTCGTCGAAGAACTTGTCCACCGGTGCCCGCAACTGCGCCAGCGATGACATGGCGTCGGCGAATTTCTCGGCCTGCAGAGACGTGCTGGCTTCGGACTCAGCACCTTCCAGCGCACCCCAGAGTGCTGATTCCAGGCCATTTGCATCGCCCTGCCCAAGGCTCGAATCGTAGGCCGCGCCGGCGAATACTTCATCGTCTTTCTTCTGCTCGGCGCGCACGATATTCGCCGCCCGGCGATAGGCGATGAGCAAATTCGAACCATCCTCGGATTCGACGAACGCCGCTAGCGCGCGCACCCGCTCGAGCAGCCGCACCAGATCGTCTTCGCCGGACAAGGCGAAGATAGCTTCGATATGGTCGTGCGATATACCTTCGTCGCGCAGATGAACCTTAAGACGGTCGGCGATGAAAGACATGAGGTCATCGTACAAGGCGCTGTCATCGACCTGGAGAAGACCACCGGCAATTGCGAAGGCCTCTCTCAGGGGAAGCCGCAGGCGGTTTTCCAGGACGATCCGGATCACCCCCAGAGCCGCCCGGCGCAGGGCATAGGGATCTTTCGAGCCGGTTGGCTTCTCGCCGATCTTCCAAAAGCCGACCAGCGTGTCGATCTTATCGGCCAACGCCACCGCGATGCTGGTGGGCGCGGACGGGCACATATCCGTTGGCCCGGCAGGCGAATAATGTTCGGCGATCGCGGCGGCCACATCGGCGGATTCACCTTCGGCCAGCGCGTAATATTGCCCCATGGTTCCTTGCAAATCGGGAAACTCGCCGACCATGCCGGACACCAGATCGGCCTTGGCCAACCGCGCGGCAGAGCGCACCCGGTCCTTGTCAGAGTCGGGGATGTGCGCGGCGATCTCGATCGCTAATGCCGTCATTCGGTCGATCTTGTCGCCAACCGAGCCGAGCTTGGCGTGGAAGATGATGTTGCTGAGTTCCGGTACCCGACTTTGCAGTGTTTTCTTGCGGTCCTGATCCCAGAAATGCTGGGCGTCGGCCAAACGCGCCCGCAAGACGCGCTGGTTCCCCGCAATAATCGCCGCGCCGCCATCGTCGACGACCATGTTGGCAACGAAGGCAAATTTCGCGGCCAAGGTCCCGTCGGTACTTTCCAGGGCAAAGTATTTCTGATGTTTGCGCATGGACGTGGTGAGGACCTCCGCCGGCAGTTCCATGAACTGGGGGTCGATATCGCCGATGAGCACCACCGGCCATTCGACCAAGCCAGTGACTTCCTCCAGCAAGACCGGGTCGTCGCGGACAGTCAGGCCGGCCGCCTGGGCCGCCGCCTTGAGCGCGTCACTGATAGTGCTACGCCGGCGGTCTCGCTCGATAGAGACAAATCCCTGGGCCAACTTAGCCACATAGTCGTCATGGTCCTTCACCGAAATGGCTTCAGGCGCCAGGAAGCGATGGCCGAAGGTCTGACCGGAAAATGCCAATTCGCCCTTATCTAAATCGATGCCGCCGGCAAGCGGCGCGCCGTCGAAGAGGGCCAGAACATTATGCAGCGGCCGCACCCAGCGGAAACGGGAGTCCGCCCAGCGCATGGATTTCGGCCAAGACAGTTTGGCGACCGCAACGCGAACGATACCGGCCAGAACGTCTTTTACCGGCTGGCCTTTTTGCTCGATGACCGCGACGTAGAATGTGCCCTTCTTGTCCTCGCGGGTTTCGCAATCCTCCAGCGACACCCCGGCCGCGCCGAGAAACCCCTGGATCGCCTTGTCCGGCGCGTCGGTCCGCGGCCCCTTCCGCTCGATGGTGCGATCGGCCTGCACGGTAGGCAAACCATCAACCACCAGGGTGAGCCGGCGCGACGCGGAATGGGTCTTGGCCTCGGCGAAGTCGATCTCGGCCTCCTTCAGTGCATCAACCACGAGGCGACGCAACTGATCGGCTGCCGGGACTTGCAGACCCGCCGGTATTTCTTCCGACAACAATTCTAGGAGCAACTCAGCCATAATCTAGGCCGCCTCGCCGCGGCTCTCGAGCCACGCCACGCAACATCCCTTGGCGAGCTCGCGCACCCGCAAAATATAGGATTGCCGCTCGGTGACCGAGATCACCCCGCGCGCGTCGAGCAAATTGAACAAATGGCTGGCCTTGATGCACTGGTCATAGGCCGGCAGCGGCAGCTTGTTCTCAAGCAGGGATATGCATTCGGTCTCGGCGTCGGCGAAATGGCCGAACAGCGCCTCGACATTGGCATGCTCGAAATTATAGGCGCTGAACTCGCGCTCGGCCTGCAGGAACACATCGCCATATTTAACGCCGGCATTATTGTAGGCCAGGTCGTAGACGTTCTCGACGCCCTGCACATACATGGCCAGCCGTTCGAGACCGTAGGTCAGCTCGACCGCAACCGGGTCGCAATCGAAACCGCCCACCTGTTGGAAATAGGTGAACTGGCTAACTTCCATACCATCGCACCAAACCTCCCAGCCCAGGCCCCAGGCGCCCAGGGTCGGGCTCTCCCAATCATCCTCGACGAAGCGGATATCGTGCAGCGCCGGATCGATTCCCAGCGCCTGCAGGCTTTGCAGATAGAGGTCCTGACTGTCGGCCGGCGACGGCTTCAGAATTACCTGGAACTGGTAATAATGCTGCAGGCGGTTGGGATTATTGCCATAGCGGCCATCGGTCGGCCGGCGCGACGGCTGCACATAGGCGGCCCGCCAAGGCTCGGGGCCCAGCGCGCGCAATGTGGTTGCCGGGTGAAAGGTGCCGGCGCCGACTTCCATATCATAGGGTTGCAGGATCAAGCAGTCCTTTGCAGCCCAGAAGGACTGCAGCGTCAGGATCAAATCCTGGAAGCTCGATGCCCCGACCGGCGCATCCGATGCTTGAGTTGAATCACTCACCATAATTTAGTGACTTTTGCTGCCCGCTTGGTGCGCCGCAACATAGGTGGCAGCCCAATAAGGGTCAAGTTAACGGGCAGAGGACCGAACAAACCGGCCGGGAATTGGCGCCAATCCGCGCCAGGGCATTAACTAATTGAAATAGCTAATCTTTTTTGGAGCGCTTCTGTGTTCCTTTGGCCACATAGGAGTCGGTTTCTGGATCGTAGACCGTATCGATACGACTCGTTGAGGCAGACTCGTCTTTTGCCGCCCGCCGTGGGGTACTGGCGCGCTTCACCATTTTGAAGCCGTACAGGACCACAAATAGAATTATGGCCAGAACCAGCAGTTTGCCGAGCGAAAATCCGAACATGGGGGCAAATAGAAGCCGTTGCGACGATCAGGTCAAGCGCTGCATCTTGAGGCGCTACTTACAGCCCGAAACGGTTCCAGATGAGTCGCTCCTCAATGGCGCCGATGGCCGTATCGACCCAGGCTTCGCCGCCCCTAAAGCTGCCGCTCGTCAACCGGCTGCCGACGCCGAAACGATCCTTCAGCCAGCTTCGCTTCGGAGCTACCACGTTGAACCGCACCTTTTCACCGAACCGTTCGCGCATGACCGAGCGCAGATCGCCAATACCGTCGACCAGTCCGAGCTCCTGCGCCTGCATTCCCGTCCAAAACTCGCCGGAAAACAGGTCAGCCTCTGGCGCGGTCAGCTTGCCCGACCGCCGGGTGCGGACTAGTTCCTTGAAGCTGTCATGGATTCCCGTCTGCGCAATCTTGAGCCGCGCGACATCGTCCGGGTTTTCCGGCTGGAACGGATCCAACGCGCCCTTGTGATCGCCGGCGGCATAGACCCGGCGCTCGATCCCGTAGCGCTGAATGAGATCCTGAAAGCCGAACCCAGCGGAGATAACGCCGATCGACCCTATAATGGACGAAGCGTCGGCATAGATTTCATCCGCGGCGCAGGCCAGCCAATAACCACCCGACGCTGCAACGTCCTCGGCAAAAGCAAATACAGGCACTTCCTTTTCTTCGGCCAAGGCCCGCACCCGCTTGCCGATAAGCGATGACTGCACCGGTGATCCGCCGGGCGAGTTGATCAACAGGACAACCGCTTTGACGTCGGGCACGTTAAAGGCGCGCTCCAGCGGTCCAGCGAGAGATTTCATATTTATCTGCGATGACCGAAATCCGCCGCGGCCGCCGGAGATAATGCCCTCCATGCGGACAACGCTGACAATAGGTCCGCTCTTGCGAAAGCGCTTCGGGACGAGGAACCGCAAAGGTCTGAGAATGCCCATCAATACTCCAATTGGAAAAAAGCAGTGCCTAATTCATATGACCAACGGCGCGCCTTTTTCAAGAACGGCGCGGGCCGCTTCGGTATAAGCACCTGATTTTTCGTGCAATACCAGCCCCGGCGCGATGCGTAATGGC